>DATJVW010000328.1:0-10193 GCA_035501675.1 Burkholderiales bacterium | reverse complement strand
GTTCAAGGGCAGCGACAGCGCCGAGTCGCTCGGCATCAAGGGCGACGAGGAGTTCGACGTGCTCGGGCTCGAAGGCGAGATCAGGCCGCAGCAGGATGTTACGTTGGCGATCAAGCGCAGCGACGGCTCACGCCGCTACGTGAAGCTCATTCTGCGGATCGACACGCCGATCGAAGTCGATTACTTCCGCAACGGCGGGATCCTGCCGTACGTGCTGCGGGAGATCCTGAAAGAGGCCGACGCGAGCACCGCGGCAGCCTGAGCGCGACCGTTTTGGTTCCTACGGTACGAGGATGCTGGCGCCTGTGGTCTGCCGGCCTTCCAGATCGCGGTGCACGCGTCCCGCCTCCGCAAGAGGCGCGCGCTGATTGATCGTCGCTCGCAGCACTCCGCGGGCCAGCAGCTCGAAGACCTGGTTCGCGCTGGCATGCAACTCCGCGGGGTCTGCGGTGTAGTGGAACACCGCCGGCCTTGAAAGCTTGGCCGACTTCGCGGTGAGCAGGCCGATGTCCAACGGCTCGGGTGCGCCCGAGGACTGCCCGTAGCTCACCAGGTGCCCACGCATGGCCAGCGCGTCCAGCGACTTCATCAGCGTATCGCGGCCGACGCCGTCGAGCACGACGTCGGCCCCCTTCCCCTGCGTGATGTCCTGTACGCGCCGGACGAAGTCCTCGCGCGTATACACGATGGGGTAATCACAGCCGCTGTCGCGCGCGGCACGCGCCTTCTCCTCGCTTCCGACGGTGCCGATGACCGTGGCCCCCAGGTGCTTTGCCCATTGGCATAACAGCATGCCGGTAGCACCGGCGGCCGAATGGACGAGCACCATGTCCCCGCGCCGCACGCGGTGCGCCCGCCGCAGCAGATATTCGGCCGTCATGCCCTTGAGCAGGAGCGCAGCGGCGACTTCGTCGCTCACGGCGGGAGGCAGCGCCACGAGCCGGTCCGACGGCAAGTTCCGGTACTGGCAGTAAGCCCCGGGCGGCAGGCAGGCATAAGCGACGCGATCGCCGGGCAGGATGCCGGCCACGCCCTCGCCTACGTCCACGACCTCGCCTGCCGCCTCCACTCCCGGTGTCAGCGGCGCCTGGAACTGCGGGTAGCGGCCGGCCCGAATGTTCACGTCGATGTAGTTGACGCCGATCGCCGACTGCCGGATTCGGACTTCGCCCGCGACAGGCGCCGGAACTTCAATCCCGCGCCACTGCAACGCGTCCGGCCCGCCATGCGCATCCACGACAACAGCATGGCACCTGATCGTCCCGGCCGGGACGCGGGATGGTGTCGATGTCGGCCGCGCTCCGTCTGTCTCCTTTGCCGTGCGTCCCGACAGCAAAGCGCGCACGGCGGCGAACCCGCGCTCATAGATATCCTCGGCCACGAGCCGCTCGAGGGCGTGCTCCAGCCCGGGCGGCGTCGAGAAGCTCGAACGCCAATCCCAGAACGTGCGGTTGCCTTCGGTTACTCGGCGCAGCCTCACCTTGGCAACATACCCGACCAGCGGGATGGGCGAATCGAGGATGCAGTAGGTATAGGCGTGGTGCTGATCGGACAGTTCGAGCAATTGTTCGCGCAGCTGCGCGCCGCTCGCCAGTCTGAAGTTGCGCACCGCGCCGATCTGGTCGCCCGCGCGGACGCCTTCGATGTGGCTTTCCTCCACCGCTGGATGCCAGCGGTCGTGCCCGTTGAAATCGCGCAGGACGGCCCAGACCGCCTCGATCGGCGCGTCGATGACCGTGCTGCGGAAGACTCTCGACACTTCGGGATATGCACCGCGCGTCAACCGCCGCCGAGCTGGCGTTTGAGGTTGTCGAACGCGGCCTGGAACACACCGTTGCCGATATCGTCGCTCAGCTCCTGCTCGCGGCCCGGCTCGCAGTCGAACTCGGCGGTCCACTCCGCGAAAGTACCATCCCCGTCCGTGATGGGCGTGAGCTTCAGCGTAGCCACGTAGTTCTGCACGCCCATCGGAGAGACCAGGATGTTGTAGGTGACGCTATAGTCGTAGTCCGACAGCGCCAGCAACTGCTCGCGCAGATTGCCGCCGTCTTTCAGATTGAAGTTGCGGATGCAGCCGACCTTGTCGGCCGGCACGCCGCCTTCGATGCGGCTGTCGGCAACGGCGGGCACCCAGCTGGGCAGGCCGTTGAAATCCCGGATATGCGCCCAGACCCGGTCGGCCGGCGCGTCGATTACGCTCGAGGTGTAGACCTTGACCATGATGGCTCACTCCCTGGGCTTGCCGGTGCGCGTCACGACTTGCGGTTCCAGGCTCCCCTCCCCCAGCACGTTGACGAGCTTGTTGACGTCGCCCCCGGAGATGCCGATCTCCTTGAGCAGAGCGTCGATCAAAGGCGCTTGCGCCCGATAGCGCAGCGCCTGGTTCACCACGCTCTCGGCGATGCCGGTCTTGCCGTCGCTCTCGGGGCGGCCCCCGCCGCCTCCCAGTCCGTCGACCTGCAGGATCTTGATGCCCTCGATCTTCTCCATCGGCTTGACGCTCTCGCGGATGATGGCTTCGAGCTTGTCCAGCAGCTTCATGCGGACCGCCGAGATGCGCGAATCGGGGGTCAGGACGTTCTGTGCCTCGTTCATCTGGCGCGTTCCCGCGGCCTCGATCTCATAGCGGATCTTGGCCGCCAGCGCGCGGATCTTGTCGGCTTCGGCCTCCCCTTCCGCCGCTGTGCGGCGCGCCTCGGCCCGGTCCGCTGCCGCGTGCTTCTCGGCCGCTGCGAGCTGTTGCAGGCGCATGGCCTCGCGCTCGACCTCTTGCGCCGCACCGATCAGCTCGATGTGCTTGCGCCGCTCGGCCACTTCGACCTCGCGCGCCGAGAAGACTTTCTCCTCGGCGGCGACGGCCTGGGCCCTGGCCAGGTCCGCCACGGCCTGCGCCTCGGACTGCTCGCGCGACTTGTCGGCGACGGCGATGGCCCGCTCCTGCTCGGCCAGCTCCAGCGTCTTGCGCCGTTCGATCTCGAGCTGCTGGATCTGGCGTTCGCGGGCGATGCGCTCCTCGTCGAGCGCCCGCTCCTGCTGAATCTTGGCCGTCTCGACCTGGCGCTGCGATTCGATGCGCGCCTGCTCGGCCTCCTGCTCCCGCACCGCCCGCTCCTTCGCGAGCTCGGCCCGCTGCACGGCGCGCCGCACTTCGAGCTCGCGCTCCTGCTGCAGCCGCGCGTACTCGGAGTCGCGGTCGATCTCCAGCGCGAGCTTCTCCGCCTCCAGGTTCTTGTTGCGGATCTGGATCATCGTGTCCTGCTCGATGTCGTTGCGGATCTTCTTGCGCCGCTCGATCTGCTCGGTGAGCTGGGTCAGGCCCTCGGCGTCGAACGCGTTGGATGGGTTGAAGAACTCCATGTTGGTCTGGTCCAGGCCGGTGAGCGAAACCGCTTCCAGCTCCAGGCCGTTCTTGAGCAGGTCCTCGGCCACCGCAGCCTTCACGCGTTTGACGTACTCGCCGCGCTTTTCGTGCATCTGCTCCATGCTGACCTCGGCCGCCACCGAGCGCAAAGCGTCGACGAACTTGCCCTCGAGCAGCTCGCGCAGCTGGTCGGGCTGCATGGTGCGGCTGCCCAGCGTCTGGGCGGCGTCGGCGACGGCCCCGGGGCTGGGCTTGACGCGCACGTAGAACTCCGCCACCACATCCACCCGCATGCGGTCGCGCGTGATCAGCGCGGAGTCGCGCCCGCGCCGGACCTCCAGGCGCAGCGTATTCATGTTGACCTGGATCACCTCGTGGACGATCGGCAACACCAGCGCGCCGCCGTTGATCACGACTTTCTGGCCGCCGAACCCGGTGCGCACGAACGACGTCTCCTTCGATGAGCGCCGGTATAGCCAGGACAGCAGCCAGAACACCAGCACCACCGCGACGACGAGAACGATCAGACCGAGAACGATCCAGCCGATGGTTGCTCCGCTCATGGCGTTTCTCCTCTCTGCTTATGGCTCAAGCCGCCGCCAGGCCACGCGAGACCTCGCGGAAGCTCTCGACCAGCGCCGCGGCGAACGCGGGGTCGTTGATGTTGTATGGAAGGCGCATCAATCGGCGGTTACCCGTCACGCGCAGATTCTCCGCGATGCTCTTGAACAGCGCGGCGTCGGCTTGCGGATCGTAAAAAGGCCGTCCCGGCTGATCGTAGAGAGAAACGCCGCCCTCGGGAATCAGAAGACGCACCGGGCCCTCGCACTGGTTCAGCTTGTCCGCGATCCACTTGCCGATGCGCGTGTTCTCCTCGGGCGTGGTGCGCATCAGCGTCACGCTGGGGTTGTGTTGATACAGGTTGCGGTGCTTGTAGTGCTCGGGAACCGCATCGATGGGCCCGAAGTTGACCATGTCCAGCGCGCCGCAGGAAGCGACATACGGAATGCGCGTCCGGATGATGGAGCCGAAGCGGTCCTCCCCGGCGCTGAATACACCTCCCATCAGCAGGTCGGCGACTTCGGTGGTCGACACGTCGATGACCCCGTCCAGCAGCTTCGAGTCCACCAGCTTCTCCATCGATTGACCGCCCGTGCCGGTGGCGTGGAAGACCAGGCAATCATAGGTATCTTCCAGCAACTTCGTGACCGCTTGCACGCAAGGGGTGGTGACGCCGAACATCGTCAACCCCAGCGCAGGCTTGGCCCCGTGCCGGCTGCCCTGGTGCCGGGCAGACAGGGACCAGGCGATCATTCCAGCCAGCGCGTGAGCGGCGTTGGAGAGCACCTGTTCGGAGATGCGATTGATGCCCAACACGTCCGTCACCGAGTAGATCATGCAGATATCAGACGGACCCACGTAACGCTTGACGTCGCCCGAAGCCACCGTCGACACCATGACCTTGGGAATCCCGATGGGCAGGGCACGCATGGCGGGCGTGGCGAGCGAGGTAGCGCCCGAACCGCCGGCCGAGATGAGTCCGGCCAGATCGCGCCGCGTGACGATGAACCGTTCGAAGGCCTCGGCCATCGCGCGCACCGCCGTGCCTCGATCGCCGGTGAACACCGCCTGCCTGCCTTTCGGATGGAAGCGCGCGACCTCCCCGGGGCCGATATCGGCGGGCGAAGGGCGCAGACTGGTGGAGAGGTCGACCGTGACGGCGCGGATGCCCTGCTTCTCGAGGCAGCTCTTGACGAACGCGAGCTCACGCCCCTTCGTGTCGAATGTCCCCGCGACGTAGGCACTGCGGCCCGCCACCGAGGCGATGGAGACCCGTGCGGGCGCGCCCGATCCATGCCCCGCGAGCTCATGGAGTACTGATTCTTCGCCCGTCTCGAACTCGCGCGCCCTCTCGAGGCTTTCCGCCGAGCGTCCCGCCATCGCATTCGCTGTCGACCACAGCGTGGGCGCGCGCACAGCCGAGAAGGCCGGCGCCGCCGCGAGCAAGCTGGCATCGGCCCGCTCCTGGCTCATCCGACGGACCTGGTACACGCGCACCGGCTCCTCGGCCGGCGTTACAGGCGCTTCGGCTGCCGGTTCCTCCTCGGCCGTGACGGCACGCACGCCCAAGAAGCGCTGCTGCAGCTCCGGATCGGACGCAAGCTGCGCCGCGCTCGTTTCGTGCGCCACGCGTCCGTTCACCATCACCGCGATACGCGGGGCCAGGGTCGTCGCCACCCCGAGGTTCTGCTCGATCAGCAGGACCGAGATCTCCCCCTCCTGCACCAGGCGCTTGAGCATCGCCACCAGCTGATCGACGATCACGGGGGCCAAGCCCTCGGTGGGTTCATCCATCAACAGCAGGCGCGGATTGGCCAGCAGCGCGCGGCTGATCGCCAGCATCTGCTGCTCGCCACCGGATAGCTGGGCCCCGCCGTTGCGCTTGCGCTCGGCCAGTCGCGGGAACGCCTGGTACACGCGCTCCACCGTCCACGCCCCCCCGCTCGTCCGTGCGGCAAGCTTGAGGTGCTCGTCCACCGTCAACGACGGCCAGACCCGCCTGCCCTGAGGCACATAGCTCACGCCGGCGCGTACGACCCGGTTCGGCGGCAACCCGAGGAGCTCCTGGCCCAGTACCTTGACGCTCCCGCTCGCGGCGGGCACCAGACCCATGATCGTGTTGCACAGCGTGGACTTGCCCATGCCGTTGCGCCCCACGACCCCGAGAACGCCGCGCTCCAGCGTCAGGGTCACACCCTGCAGCGCGTGAGCGTGACCGTAGTAGGTGTGCAGGTCGCTGATCTGGAGCACGGGCTCGACCCCTGCTCCCGCGCTCGCCGCGGGCGGCACTCCAGCTACCGGGCTCGGCCTCGGCGCCTGCGATGCGGCGGAGCGAATGCCAAGCGCTCTCGTGTCGGCGCCAACCGCACTCGCCTTGGTCGCATCCCCACGCCGGCGTGGGGCGCGTCGGAGGGCGGAAGAGGGGCCCCTTTGGGGATCTGACCCCGCAGACGCGCTTGGGGCCGGGGTCGACGCGCCTGTGGCCGGCTCCACGGTCGCATCCCTGCGAGCGGGGCCCCTGCTCCACGTTCTGCCGGCCCCCGCTCCCGGGCTCGGCGGTTCAGCCATGCCGTTCCCCTAGATAGATGGCGCGCACTTGTGGATCGACCTCGATCTGTTGAGGTGTGCCGTGCTTGAGTATGCAGGCGTTATGCATCACGGTAACGTATTCGACCACCGACAACGCGATGTCGAGGTCATGTTCGATCAAAATAAACCCCGTATACGAAGGCAGCGCGCGCAGCAGCGCCATCAGCTCCCGCCTTTCGGCCGGCGAAAGTCCGGCGGCCGGTTCGTCGAACAAGATCAGCCGAGGCGCTCCGGCCAGGGCCATGCCGATCTCGAGTTGTCGCTGCTGACCGTGGGACAGCTCCAAAACCAGCCGCGCCGCAAGCGGTTCGAGCCGCGCGTAGTGCGCAAGCTCACGCGCGCTCTCGTACGCGGGATCGTTCGCCGCTGGCCGCAACAGTGACAGCCGGCCGCGGGTGATGCCGCGGGCTGCGAGGTACAAGTTGTCGATCACGGACAGATTCCTGAACAGCAGCGAGTTCTGGTACGTCCGGCGCAGACCGCGGCGGATACGCTCCCATGCCGGCAGCAGCGTGATGTCTTCTCCGAAGAACACGATCCGGCCGGCGGTCGGTGGGAAGTCCCCCGTGATGCAGTTGAACAGCGTGGTCTTGCCCGCGCCATTGGCGCCGATGATGGCGCGCCGCTCCCCTGGCTGGATCTCGAGGGATACGCCGTCGAGCGCGACAAGCGCGCCAAAACGGCGCCCTACGCCCTCCAGCCGGAGGGCGTAGGAGGCCATGCGGGCGGGCGCTTCAGCCATGCTTAGTGCAGCACCGCCGTGCTGCCTCCGGATCCCGGCCTGCGCCGGGATGACTCACGCGCGCGGCTGCGCCGCTTGCGTGAGTCACTTGCACTCCGGGTTGGTGCGGCTCACGGGGCCGAGCGCCATGAACTTGGCCTTGTCCGTGCCCAAGGTCTGGTTGACCTGCGGAATCACCTTGATCACCTTGTTGAACAGCACACCGCCCTGGCCGACGGCCACTTCGGTGAGGAAGATGTCCGCGATGGCGTTGCGGTTCTCGTCCAGCGTCACCGCCCCGGTGGGCGTATCAAGCTTGAGCTTGGACAGCGCCTGCCGGAACTTCGCTTGCCCGCCCGACAGGTCGCCATGGACCTGGTTGAGCGCCGCCAGGACGGCCTTCGTCTCGACGTAGTAGGCGTGCGCGAAAAGCGAAGGCGAGGGCAGCCCGTCCGGGAATTTCGCTTTGTAGGCCGCGACGAAGGCCTTCCACTTGGCGTTGTCCCAGGAGTCCGCGATCGGGCCGGCGGCCGGCACGCCGATCACGGAATCCCGGATGCGGCCTTTGCTGCCGAGCACCGTTTGATCCACGGTGATGGAGCCGCCGATCAGCGGCTTGTTCCCGCCGGCCTGCTGGTACTGCGTCAGGAAATTGATCGCATCGGCCCCGCCCAGCGCGACGTAGATGGCGTCGACGTCCTGCGGCAGCTTGGCGATCACCGAGCTGTAATCCTTGTTGCCGATGGGCACCCAGAACTTTTCCGGCACCTTGCCGCCAGCCTGGCAGAACGGCAGCATGAACCCCAGGACCTGCGTGTAGGGGAAGGAGTAATCCTCGGCGACCACGGCGACCTTCTTATAGCCCTTGGTCTTGTACACGTACTCGCCCAGGCCCGCCATCCACTGTGCGCCGTCCGTCGAGAAGCGATAGAAGTTCGGCGCCGGGTCGCGCAAGGTCGTGTCCTGCGCTGCCGAGGAGCCGTTGACGAACGTCGTGTTGGGCTGCGTCTTGGCGTAGTCCTTCACCGCCAGTCCCTCGCTCCCCGAGAGCGGTCCGATGAGGATGTCGACCTTGTCCTGCTCCACGAGCTTGCGAGCGGCGTTCACCGCGACGTCGGGGTTGGCGTTGGAGGACGCTTTGATCAACGTGATCTTCTTCCCGCCAGCGGTGTAGTTCGCCTCGGCCAGTGCAAGCTCGATGCCGCGCATGCTGTCCTGACCGGGCACGGCGAAGGGCCCTTCGAGCGTCGCGAGACCCCCAACTTTGATCTCCTGTGCCGCCACGCCTGCCCCCCAGGCGGCGGTGATCGCGATCGCCGCGGCCAGCATGCTAGTCCTGAACGTCTGCTTCATGGTGGATTCCTCCATATTGTTAGGCGGTGGGTTATCCGGTTCGGCCGACGGGAGCCCACCCTACCCCCGGCGCTCGATTGCATCGCTCACTCATCTACGTTTTGCGTTTTGTGCGGCTCTGCGCCGCGGGCGCGACCGCAGCGCTGTCAACCGCTCGCGCAGATCCGCCCACAAGCCCAGCAAGCCGTCCGACGAGAACAGCACGGTAAGCAAGAATACGGTCCCGATGAGGGTGTTGAATCGCTCGCGGTCGATGAAGTCGATCGCGAAGGTCTGGAGCAGAACAAACACGATGGCGCCGACAAACGGCCCGACGGGGTGTCTGAGGCCCCCCATCACGCCGATGATCAAGATGGCGATGATCGAATGGATGCCGATCGATCCGGGCGACACGCGACCGTTGTACCAAGCCGACAGGACGCCGCCGAGCGCAGCGATGAACCCGGCGATGCTGTAGGCGGCGATGCGATGCAAGTTGACGTTGAAGCCGAGCGCGCGCATGCGCCTGGGATTGTCGCGAATCGCCTGCATGGACAGCCCGAAGGTGGAGCGAGAGAGGTACAGCACGGCGCAGTAGCACAGGGCGGCGACGGTCAGGCAAAGGTAGTAGAAGGCCAGCGGCTCGCGCCAGTTCACGTCGAACAGGACCGGCGGCTCCAAGCCCTTGAAGCCGTCGAAGCCGTTGAACACGGTGTAGTTCTGCTGCGCCAGGTAGAACGCCGCCATGCCGATGGCCAGCGTAATCATGATCGTGTAGATGCCTTCGGTGCGAACCGATAGGGCGCCCACGAACGTCGCGAACAGAGTCGCGATCGCGAGCGACAGCGGAACCACGACCCACCAGGGCCATCCCAGGCTCAGCGGAATGGCGCTCACGCCCAGGATCGCCATCATGTACGCGGAGAGGCCGGCCACCGTCATCTGCGCCAAGGACACCATCCCGCCGTACCCGGCCAGAAACATGAGAGAAAGGGCGATCACGCCCAGCAGCAGCGATTGCGCACCGATCTGCAGCGTCCAGAAATCGCTGGCCAGCAGCGGATAGATCAGCAGGAGCAAGGCGACGATCACGTGTTGCGGTCGCACGACGTAGCGTCCCTGCGCTAATCGCCCGCTCGGCGGCACCTCCATTGCGGGTCTCGGCGGTGCAACGGCGCTCACGTGGTCCTCTCCAGCGCTGGCCGGCTCATCCCGGCCGCCCCAGGATGCCCTGCGGCCGGATGGCCAAGACGAGCACCATGATCAAGAACGTGTAGGCGATGCCGTACGTCGGGGTGTAGGCGAGCCCGAACTGTTCGGCCAGGCCGACCAGGGCGGCGCCGATCGCGGCGCCCGGTACGCTGCCCATTCCGCCCACGATCACGACCACCAGCGAAGCGAGCAGATAGCGGTTGTCCTCGCCCGGCGCGATGGACAACGCCGTGCCTCCAACGACTCCGGCGAAGCCCGCCAGCCCTGCCCCGATGGCAAAGGTGATGGCGAAAACGCGCTGCACATTCACCCCCGTTGCCGAGAGGATCGCGCGGTCGTCGACGCCGGCCCGGATCATCATCCCCACGCGCGTCTTGGTGAGAAAGAACCAGAGCAGCAGCCCGATCACGATCGCCG
>DATJVW010000327.1:0-33412 GCA_035501675.1 Burkholderiales bacterium | reverse complement strand
AGAGTGCTGCCGAGTCGTTGGGTGTGCGCCTCGAGCTCATCGAGATTCGCAAGGTACAGGACTTGGAAGCCGCCTTCCGGACCGCCAAGCGCAAGAAGGTCGGGGCCGTCATGTTGCAGGGTTCCCCGATCTTCTTCGTGTCTCGCGCCAGGGTCGCGGCGCTCGCGCTCGGCGGGAGACTGCCGACTGTCTCAGCCTATGACTACGCCACCGCCGCCGGTGCCCTGATGTCCTACGGCACCGATACGTCCGGGAACTGGAAACGTACCGCTTACTACGTCGACCGGCTGCTGAAGGGCGCGAAGCCCGGCGACTTGCCCGTCGAGCAGCTGCCCAAGCTCAAACTGGCCGTCAACCTCAAGACCGCCAAGGCGCTCGGTATCAACATCCCAGAAACGATCCTCCTGCGCGCGGATGAGGTGATCCGATGATAGGTCGACTCTTGCTCTTCGCCCTCGCGTCCGGTTGTGGCGTGCTTGTCGACTCGGCGTGGGGGCAGCAGCCCGTGAGGATCCCTGTGGTTGGCGTGCTGGTCACGCACGCAGCAGTGGACGATCCAGTCTTCGACAGCCTGCGCTCCGGATTGCGCGAATACGGCTACGAGGACGGTCGCAACATGACGCTGGAGATCGTGACCGCAGCAGGCCAGCTCGATCGCCTGCCGGAGCTTGCAGCGCAGTTGGTGCATGAGCCCGTCGATGTGATCGTCTCGCCGAACGAGGTCTCGATTCGTGCCGCGCAGAAGGCGACTACTACAATCCCGATCGTCATGATGGGCTTCGGCGATGATCCCGTAGCCCTGGGCCTGATCAAGAGTTTCCGACGACCCGGCGGCAATGTCACCGGGCTTTATTCGTTACTGTCGGAGTCGGAGGCCAAACGCCTCGAGGTCCTGAAGGAGGCACTGCCGCGTGTGTCGCGCGTCGCGGTGTTCTGGGACGCGTTCGGCCGCAGATCGCTTGACGAGCTCCAGCGCACCGCGCCGTCTTTGGCTGTGCGAATCGAGCCCATCGAGATTCGCGGCCCGGATGACCTGGACAGCGCTTTCAAGACCGCCAAGCGGAAGAAGGCCGGTGCGGTGATGTTGCTTTGGTCCCCCGTGATTTACGTGAACCGGGAGCGGGTCGCTGCGCTCGCCCTCGACGCAAGACTGCCGACGATCTTTCCTTTCGTCCCTGCCGTCAGAGCGGGTGCCCTGATGTCCTATGGAACCGACGCGGCCGACATCTATAGGCGCACTGCGTATTACGTGGACCGGCTGCTCAAGGGTGCTAAGCCAGCAGAGTTACCGGTGGAGCAGGTGTCGAAGTTCAAGCTGGCCGTCAACCTGAAAACGGCGAAAGCCCTCGGCGTGAGATTGCCCGAATCGATCCTCCTGCGTGCCGATGAGGTGATACGATGACCTCCGCACTGACATCCGGGCCGGTCTGCTCAGGTTTCACCGGGAGGGCGTGTGAGCGCCTCGATGGGAACGCCCTCGTAGATTTCCCGCACGTCGAGGCTGAGGTCCACCGAGGCAAAGTAAACCCGCTCAGGCCCGGTGTATTCGAGCCGCTCCCAGCCTATGTCCCCGCGACGCCGATGGATCTCGAGGCGCGCCTGGTCCTGGCTGACTAGGACGTATTCGGCGAGCGAGGGCAGCGTTCGGTAGGCGAGCAGCTTCTCCCGACGGTCGGTGGCCTCCGTGTTCGCGGACAGCACCTCCAGGATCAGCACCGGGTCCTCGACGGTGGACGATTCTGCATCGAGGGACTGCATACTCGGACCGCAGCTCACCAACACGTCCGGATAGTAGTAAGCATCGTGCTTTTGCACCCGAACCCGGACGTCGTTCATGAACGCTCTGCAGCGCGTAGTGCGCAGGGCGGCGAACACGTTCCCTGCGATCACGTTATGGCGCAGTGTCCCGCCGGTCATGGCGAACATCTCGCCATTGACGTACTCGTGACGAGTCGGGCTCTGCGCTTCGAGGCGCAGGTACTCCTCCTCGGAAACCGGAGTGTATTCGCCGGTCAGCATTGCGGCCTTCTACGGGTGACGCCGACCATTATAGCGTCCGGGCCGGGAATGACGGCGCCCGGCTGGCGAACCTAACGGCTCTCTGCCTCGCTTGCCGACGCAGCAAAAATGTGCGACAGGGCGTCGAGCTTCGCGCTGTCCGTGCTCAGCGTATCGGTCATGGATGTCGCCCATTGCCACTGATCGAGCGATGCCGCAACTGCAACGGCGCGAAGCAGATCGGGATCGGCAACGGCCTTCGCTCCGAAGCGTTGCCGTATTGCGGCGACCGCCGCGAGCGCTGCCTCCGCTTGTGCGCGGTCACCGACCTGGAGGGCAGTCTCTGCGAGCGCGACCTCGGCGTGGGCGTTCGCCTGCTCGGCGCCGATGCCGGCCGTTTCCTTCCCCGCTCTGCTCAACAGTGCATGCGCCTGGGCCGGATCGCCCAGCTTCGCGGCAGTCTCGGCGAGAGTCAGAAAAAGAGCGGCCAGCTCGGCTTCGCCACGGCCTCTTTCAGCGGCTGATATCACACCGTCCAACAGCGCGCGTCCCTGCGCGGGATCGCTGAGCCTCCCGGCCGCCTGCGCGACGCTGATCAGAACCCGCGGTCTCAGCGAGGCGTCTGCGACCTTGTTCGTCTCCTGCAGCACGCGATTCAACAGAGCTCGCGCCTGGGCAGGATCACTCAGCTTCGCGGCGGCTCCGGCGAGGCTCTCCAGGACTCGGACTCTGGCAAAGTCGGTGTCTACGATGTCCGCGGCGCGCAGGGCCTGCTCCACCAGATCTCGAGCCTGCACCGCGCTTCCCAGCTTGACCTCGGCCTCGACCAGCGCCACCAGAAGCCACCTGACCTTGGTGAACTCAGCGGGGATCTTGTCCGCCGCCTGGAGCACCTCCGCCATCACCGCACGTCCTTGAGCGGGATCGCCCAGCGCCGCTGCGGCCCCGGAGACGCTCGCCAGCACGCGTGCCTTCCCGAGGTCGCTATCGATGTTGTCCGTCGCCCCTATGATGCTTTCCAGGACGGCTCGTCCTTGCGCAGGGTCACCCAGCCTCGTAGCGCCTTGAGCAACGACACCGAGCACAGCGCCCCTCGCCAAGTCGTCGTCCATCCGGCCCGCTGCTTGGACCGCCCGAAGCAGGAAGACGCGTCCTTGTGCCGTATCGCCGAGCTTGCCAGCGGCCGCCGCCAGCCGTGCCAGGGCCAGGGCCTTCGTCGCATGGTCGCCGATCCCGTCCGCCGCATTCAACGCCTCGCCCAGCAGGCCACGCCCCCGCCCAGTATCGTCCAACTTGGCTGCGGTCTCGGCCAGGCCGGCAAGGGCGCGCGCTTTCGACTCGTTTTCGGAGATCCTGCCGGCTGACTGCAGCGCCCGCGTGAGCAGGTCGCGCGCCTGGGATGCATCGTCCAACTTTGCGGCAGCGGCGGCGCAATCGGCGAGAACCCGCACTTTGCCTGCGTCATTGCCGATGCCGCCAGCAGCGCTCGCCACCCCGCCCAGCGCCGCGCGTGCCTGGTTCTGATCCTCCAGCTCGCTTGTCTTGCTGAGTATTGCGACGAGGGCGTTGGCCTTGCTCTGCTCGTTGCCGATCTTGGCTGCGAACTGCAAGCCAAACTCCCAATCTCCGGCAGCGAGGATCGCCTGAACGGGTTGGGGCGGTGCCTCGGGGCTTTTCTCCGGCGGCGGTCCTACGGTTTTCGCCAGCGCGAGGAGCTCACGCTTGAGTCGAACCACCTTATCTTCGGGAGCGGCCGCCAAGCCGTCCGCGGTGAGAACGAGCCACAGCAGTCCTGCGACGCCAGCGGCCAGCCTGTGCAACAGTCTCTCTTGCATGTTCAGGCGTTCTGCGCCCGCATGTGCTGTCAACGCTCTACGACCGTGACGACGAGGGCCACGGGAAGCGTGACCGGGAAGAGGCAATGACTGTCGTCACAGGCCTGGTAGCGCAGGCTCCCCGTCAGCGTGACCGTCGCGCCGACCGTGGCGCTGCGTCCAACCTTGACCGGGAGGGCAATCACAAAGGTGCCGTCGTAGACGACGAGGTCCTGACTGTCTCCCGGGAGCCGCAGGCGCTTGGGGGTCGGATAGATCGGTTCTCCTACGGATACGTTGCCCGCCGCTTCCATCTTGAGCGTGACGGGGATCAGGCTCGGGTTTTCGACGGGATTGGCCTGCACGTGGTAGCCGGGCTTCACCATGACCTGGAGCGCGACCCGGGTGCCGGCTCCTGGCTTCACTGCCACACCTTGCGGGGCGAGCACGGCCACAACCTCGATCGCGTGCGCGGGCGCGGGTATGGCGCCGAGCGCTACGAGGACGGCGAGCGCCGCGAGACGCCACATCTATTGCTTCGGCAGCAGTTCGTCCAACGTCGCGCGCAGCTTGATCAGCCTCGCGTCGAACTTGGCAACGTCCTCGTTGAGCTTGAGAAAGCGGATCGTGCCTTCCGGGTCGATGATCATGAACGAGGCGATCATCACCTCTTCGCGCTTGAGGTCGGGCACGAAGTCCGGCGGCGGAGCGTAGCTGGTGGTCACCGCTCCGGTGCCATCGAGCAGAACCGGGCACGTGAGCTTCCGCTTCTCTACCCAGTGGGAGACGATGTCGGGTTTTTCCGAGACATCGACGATGAATGCCTGGACGCCGCGCTTGCCGTACTCCTGGTTGAGCTGCTCGAAGTGCGGCGCAGCAGCATTGCAGAACGGGCACCAGGTTGTCATGAAGCTGACTACCAGCCACTTGCCCTTGAGGTCTGTGGAGCGGTAGACCTTCCCGTCCAGCGCCTCGAGCTGGAACTCCGGAGCGGGCTCGCCGATGCGGTAGTTCCAGCCCGCGGCCGCGAGCTGTGCGAGCAGCATGGCGGACAGGAACAGCACGAGGCGGATAGCGCGCGACATCAGAGAATCCCGGCCGAGCGAAGAGGCGATGCACGGCGGCCGGCGGGCCGCCGTGCGAAAGCAACACCGAGGACAGTCGATCGGAGCCTTCATCAGCCCGCGAAGACGTAGGCGCAGCCGCGCGACACCGCGCCGTTGCAGGCCACTACCCCGGACGGGACGATCTGTATCCCGGGGAACACAGCTTCGGTCCAGTCCTCTTTCACGTCATCGTGCTTGAGGCCCATCTTCTGGGCGACCATGCCGCTGTAGAACGTGATGGCGAGATTGCACGCGGCGACCTTCATGTTCGGCCGAGCGATGAGCTTCTGGAGCGCAGCGTCCGGGACCGGGATGGCACCTGGCTTGAGGTAGTAGGGGTTGCGCACGGCGGGCGCCTTGGTGTCCGGGTCTTCGATCTTGAATACTTCGCCCAGCTTGTACTTGGCCCATGCCGAATCGTTGAACGCCAGAGGCAGGGCGTCATGGCGCAGCACTACCACTACGCCAAGATGGCTGTCCGGTACGCCGTACGCTTGCGCGCCGGTCATGAAGAACGCCCACGACCAGACCAGCCCAAATCCCCCGTTGAGCTCGGGCATGTCGTAGAGCTGCTTGTGCGTGCCCGTGATGCTGTCGAGCCAGCGCGTGAAATCCGTGCTCGGGCTGTCCGATGCGGCTACGGCACCCGCAACGGGCACCATCGCGCCAAGCCCCGCCGCGGCCGCGGTGGCTGCCAGACCCAGGAAATCGCGGCGGTTGCCGTGAAGTTTCGCGTCATCCATTTCAGCCTCCTGAAGGTTTCTAGTACGAAATCTCCCGCCGAGGGCTTGAACCGACACCTCCGCCGAGAGCGACCGGTCCCCTGAACCGGGTTGCGACAGCGTATCCTCCGCTGGCCGGAGCGTCAACGGCTTTGGGCGGTGCTCAGCAAGCTCCGCAGAACCGTGGTTCAATGCGGCGTGGATAACGTTCCTCCGTATTGCAACTATCGTCTTATTCATCATGGAATGGTGGATTGTCTACCTGCTGATAGGCTTGATCGTAGGTTTCTTTGCCGGGATGCTCGGCCTCGGCGGCGGCGTCGTGCTGGTGCCGTTGCTGGTGTTCCTGTTCAGTGCGCAACATTTCCCCGAGGATCGCGTCTTGCAGCTCGCGCTGGGCACCTCCCTCACCAGCATTATCTTCACCTCCATCTCGGGTCTGCGCGAACACCATAGGCGCGGCGCGGTGCGATGGGACATCGTGCGCGACGCCACGCCTGGCCTGGTGCTTGGCACTTTGCTCGGCACGCTGGTGGCAGAGAAACTGCCGACTCGATACCTGGCAATCGTCTTCGTTCTGTTCGTCTCCTACGCCGCGGTTCAGCTCTTCGTGGACGCGAAACCGAAGCCCTCGCGCAAGCTGCCGAAACGCCCCGGCATGTGGGTCGCGGCCGGCACGATAGGCCTGATCTCGAGCATGGCCGGTGCAGGCGGGGGTATCTTGACGATCCCGCTGATGATCATGTGCAACGTGCCGATACGCAGCGCCATCGGTACGTCTTCGGCGCTGCTGCTGCCGATCGCAGGGGCCGGCGCAATCGGCTATATCTGGACCGGCCTGGGCAAGGAGCACCTGCCGCCATTCAGCCTGGGCTATGTCTATCTACCGGCTTTGGCGGGCGTTGTAATCGGGACCCTGATCACGGTGCCTTGGGGCGCGATGGCGGCTCACAGCATGCCCGTGTCGCGGCTGAAGAAGATCTTCGCGGTGATCGTGTTCGTTCTCGCCGCCAAGATGCTGCTCGGTTTGCGGTGAGATGGTGCTGATCCACCCGTCTCGCGCCTTGCGCGCGACAAGAAGATCGGACTAGAAGGTATAGGCCTGACCCTTCTCGTGTTCACGACAAGAAGATCGGACTAGAAGGTATAGGCCTGACCCTTCTCGTGCTGCTGCCGAAGCTAAGCGTCACCAGTCCGGCACCGCCGGCCTGCTGCGTGGAGGTGGCGCGGCACTGGCTGTCGTAGCCATGGGTCGAGTAGCGGTTGCCGTTCTCGTCGATGATGCCGGTGAGCGCGTTCTTGCAGCTGGTGTTCTCGTACACGTAGGTGCGCACCGTGGTGTCAGGGTGGGTGACGCCGGTCAAGTTACCGTTCCCATCGTAGGCGTAGGCATAGGTCTGGCTGTTCGGGTCGGTCACGCTGGCGATGCGCTCTTGCTTGGACCAGGTGAGGTTGAGCTGCCGGCCCACGGGGTCGGTCACCTGGATGAGCAGCCCGGCGCGCGGGGCCACGCTGGCCGGCGTGGAGGCGTCGCTGTAGGTCAAGGTGGTCAGAAGCCCGCTGCGCGACTGGATGGCGGGCAGCTGCCCCGCGCGTTGTAGGTCTCGGTGTCTTCGGTGGCCGCGGCATAGTACTGCCAGCCTGAGGCAAGCTGGGTCAGCCGATCGCTCACATCGTGCGAGGCGTGCCAGCTTGCGCCCCAGAACGTGAAGACCAGGCCGATCCCGGTCTGGCGCCGCACCATCACGGCCGGGGCCCCGGCCTTGGTGTCCAGGGAGATGACCTGCCGATCGTAGCTCGTGCGCCAGCGCGCGCCGATGCCTCTGTTGGCGGTGAGCGCGCTGTTGTAGTAGCGGCGCAGCTCCAGGGTGCCTGTTCCGCCCGCCATGTAGTCGATCTCGACCTGGTACTTGTTGCCCGTCCCGGCGTGAACCGGGTTGAATACGAAGGCGGGATCGCAGTCGGGGCACGGCCCGACATCTTTGTCGCGGTCGCGGCCGCTTGAACACAGGTTGGTGTTGGCGCCCGAGGTCAGGGGAAGGTCGCCGCGGCAGACGTAGATCGCGGTGACAAATAGATTCCATTTCGGAGCCACCGATCGATGCCAGGAGGGACGGGGGTCTCGCGTTCGCCATAGACGTAGCCCACGTCCGCGCTGTACTGAAAGGTATAGTCGTTGGAGCCGCAACCCTGGCAAGAATCGGGGTAAGCCCCCGGGGGCCGATACGAATAGACCGGATACGCGCCGGGCCCGGTCAAGGTGAGCACCAGGGGCATGACTGCCGTCGCCTTGTCACCGAACGACGGATAGATATACGCTCCGCCGAAGACGTCCCCGCCCAGACGTAGATCTTGGGCTCGCAGTATTGGACGCCGCCGTTCTGTTCGCAGTCCGCGGAGTCCACCGCCTGGGCCGCCGCGGCATGCAGGAGCAGCGCGAGGCCGGCGAACAGGACCGAGCGAGTCCGATGAGACGTCATGATGCCTCCTCCCCCAGAAGACAGACCTGCGCGCCTTCTTTGGCGTCCACCGCCTGCCCGCACAGTGGAGCGTAGGGGAAACGCATGTTCGTTTGATGACGAGGCGCGCCTCGGACACTACGCCTAGGGAGCTGGAACGAACGATCTGACGAAAGTTATAGGTTATTGCGCCGGCCTCGCGCCGGCTTTGTGCTACGCCTTGGCAGCCGCCGCCCTGCGCCGCTGCTTCAGCTCCCATGCGCCGGCCGCGAAAGCGGCCAGGCTCAGGCCCGCCGCGGCGATGAAAGCCCAGTGCAGGCCGCGCAACAGCGATTCCGCAGGCAGGGTGAGCAGCGCGTGGTGACGCCCGCCGCTCGTTTCGCCCAGCGCCACCAAGGAAAATATCGACGCGATGACCGGCACCCCCGTGGTCTGGCCTAGCGTGCGCATCAGCGACAAGAGCGCGGACGCGATGCCGAGTTGATCGCGCGGTACGGCGTTGAGCACGCTGCTGTTGTTCGCGGCGTTGAACAGCCCCATGCCCAGGCCCACGGGCGCGACCCGCAGAGCGAATCCCCACACCGTGACGTGCTCGTCGATGCTCGTGAACAGCACGCATCCGAGCGCCACCAGCAACAGGCCGCTCAGCGCCACCCAGCGCGGCCCGACACGATCGGCCAGCGCGCCGCCGATGGGCGCGGTCACGCCGCCGACGATCGGCGAGATGGCGAGCAGCAGCCCGACTTTGGCGGTGGGATAGTGCGCCATGACCTCGAGGAAGAACGGCAGCAGAAAGCCGGTGCCGCCGAGCACGAGAAAAACCAGGTAGCCCATCAGCAGACCGGTAGCGAAGGGCTTGTTGCGGAACACGCGCAGATCGAGGATGGGACTGGCGACGCGCGGCTCGACGTACAGGAAGGCTGCCAATGCCACGATCGCTGTTGCGAGGAGCCCCACGACGAGCGGCGTCTCGAATCCGTCGCGCTGGCCCCACGTGAGGCCGAGCGCCATCCCGCCCAGCATGACGCATGCGAGCACGGTGCCGGGCCAGTCCAGGCCCGCAGAAGCCGGCCGCCCCGGGATGTCCGGCACGAAGCGGAAGACAACCGACATGGCCACGATGCCTACTGGGATGTTCACGAAGAACATCCAGCGCCACCCGACCCATGCGATGATGAAACCGCCCACCGAAGGCCCCAGCGCCACGCCCAGCAGCACTGCCGAGCCAATCATGCCCAGCGCCCGGCCCCGCTCGGTGGTCGCGAACATTTCACCCACGATCGCTGCGCCCAGCGCAGACACGAACACTGCCCCGAGCCCTTGTACTGCGCGGCACGCGATCAGCCATCCCGCCGACGGCGCCATCCCGCACAACAGCGAGCCCAGCGTGAAAATCGCCAGTCCGGCGAGATAAGCCCGCTTCTTGCCGTGGATATCGCCGAGGCGCGCGGCAGCCATGACCAGCGCGGTCGCGATCAGCAGATAACCGAGCACGACCCACTGTATGGTGGAGAACGTGGTACCGAATGCGGCCACCAGCGTGGGCAATGCCACGTTCACGATGCTGGCGTCGAGCGTGAACATGAACACGCCCAGGCACAGGCCGATCAACCCGAGCCAGCGCTCAGGTGACGGCACCGGGTCCGCGTGTGCTGATGACAGGGGAGGTGCGCTCAATACAGGTCTCGAAGGCGTCGGCCGATACGCGCTCGTCCCACGCCGGCAGAGCGCTGCGCGATGCTATCGGAAGGCGTGTGCGGCGGCAACAGCGGGCCAAGCGTGCGGACGGGCGGGCTCCCGTGTCTCTATAATCGCTTCTCTATGCGCCGGGTGGGCGGTCTGCCTCACCGCATCGGCGCGACGAGGAGAACACATGGTTCGTTTTCTGAAGACGGGCATCAGCGCCGACAAGGATGCCGCGGACAGCGCGAAAGTCCGCGCGACGGTCGAGGGCATCCTCGCCGAAATCGAGAAGCGCGGCGACCAGGCCGTGCGCGATTACTCGCGCAAGTTCGACAACTGGGATCCGCCCAGCTTCCGTATGTCGGCGGACGAAGTCCAGGCTTGCGTGAAGGCCATGTCCCCGCGCGATATCGACGACATCAAGTTCGCGCAGACGCAGATCCGCAACTTCGCTCAGATCCAGAAGGCGGCCCTGCGCGATGTCGAGGTCGAAACCCTGCCCGGGGTCGTGCTGGGACACAAGAACATTCCGGTGAACAGCGTCGGCTGCTACGTGCCCGGCGGCAAGTATCCGCTGCTGGCGTCCGCGCACATGACCATCCTCACGGCGAAGGTGGCCGGGGTGAAGCGCGTGATCGGGTCTGCGCCTCCGTTTCAGGGCAAGCCGGCCGCGGCGATCGTGACCGCCATGCATTTTGCCGGCGCGGATGAGATCTATTGTCTCGGTGGGGTGCAAGCGATCGGCGCGATGGCCATCGGCACCGCGGCCATCAAGCCGTGTGACATGGTGGCCGGCCCGGGCAATGCGTACGTGGCCGAAGCCAAACGCCAGCTCGCCGGGCGCGTGGGGATCGACTTGTTCGCCGGCCCCACCGAGACGCTGGTCATCGCGGACGAGACGGTGGATGCACAGATGTGTGCCACCGACCTCCTGGGTCAGGCGGAGCACGGCCCGACCTCGCCCGCCATCCTGCTCACCAACTCCGAGAGGCTCGCACGCGAGACGATGAAAGAGGTGGACCGGCAGCTCGAAACCCTGCCGACTGCGGCCATCGCGGGTCAGGCGTGGAAGGACTATGGCCAGGTGATCGTGTGCGACAGCTACGACGAGATGGTGCAGGAGGCCGACCGCATCGCGTCCGAGCACGTGCAGGTGATGACCAGGGAGCCGGACTACTTCCTCGAGCGCATGACCAACTACGGTGCGCTGTTCCTGGGGCCCGAGACCAACGTCTCTTTCGGCGACAAGGTGATCGGCACCAACCACACGCTGCCCACGCGCAAAGCGGCGCGCTACACGGGCGGGCTGTGGGTGGGCAAATTCATGAAGACGTGCACGTATCAGAGAGTCAAGCCGGAGGCCTCTGCCATGATCGGCGAGTACTGCTCGCGGCTGTGCGCCATCGAGGGCTTCGCCGGCCACAAGGCGCAGGCCGATTTGCGCGTGGCGCGCTACGGGCACCTCAGGACGGCGCACCGGTGAAGCTTTTTTTCGCAACTTACCAACCGAGAAGAGGAGCAAGACATGATGAGCAAGCGAATCCCCGTTCTGCTGGGCCGCGCGTTGTTCGGCGTCGCCCTGGTCCTGGCCGGCGCCGCTGCGCGAGCAGCGGAGTCGGAGTGGACCTACCCCACCATCCAAGGGTTCGGCAAGATCGTGGCGCTGCCCGATTCCGGCATGCAGCCGAGCAAGGATACCGAGTACAAGGTCGTGTTCAATTTGACCGGTGGAGGCGACGCGGACAAGGTGAACCCCTCTTTGGATCGCGTCGCACGCGCGGTGAACGTATTCACCTCGGCTGGCGTTCCGTCGTCTCGCTTGCACTTCGTCGTGGTGGTGCATGGGCCGGCGACGTCGTTGACGCTGGACAACGCACACTATCGCGAGAAGTTCAACGTCGACAATCCGAACGTCAAGCTCATCAGCGAGCTCGAGAAGGCCGGCGTCAAAGTCGTGGTCTGCGGGCAGGCGCTGGCGCACCAGAACTTCCCGCAGAACTGGGTCAACCCGCAGGTCGAGATCACGCTGGCTGCGATCACCGACATCGTGATCCTGGAGCAACAGGGCTACATCCTGTTCCCGCTGTGACCGCGCATGAGCGACCGAGCGCACAGCCGCCTGGCCGTCGCAGCCCTGCTGCTGGTCGCGGTAGGGCGCGCCGTTTCCGACGGCATCGAACCGCCCTGGAACCCGCCGCCGGACAACGGCAAGAACTTCACGGTACCCGGCATCGACAACGTGCCCGATCTGCAAGGCGACGTGAACGATCCGGACCTGGTGGTGTTCTTCGCGGGCAATCAGTACATGGTCGTACGCGACCTGGTGCTCGCGTTCAAGGACAGCCATCCGGCTCGTCAGCGGGTGTTCGTGGAGACGCTGCCGCCGGGCGTGCTGGTGGGGCAGATCGAACAAGGCGCGCTGATCGTCGGCAACTTGCGCATCACGCTCCGGCCCGACGTGTATGCGGCCGGCCGTCGCCGCATCCAGGAGCTACAGCGGGACAAGCACTGGTTCGCGCAGACCGTGGACTACGCGCGCAACCGTCTGGCGATCATGACTCCTGTCGGAAACCCGCAGCACATCGCCGGCTGGGCCGATCTGGCGCGCGCCGATCTGCCGATCTGCATGCCCAATCCGAAGTGGGAAGCGATCGCCGCGCAACAGATCATCCCGGCGCTGCGCGACGCCGGCGGCGAGCGGCTGGTCGAGGAGGTCTACGACAACAAGGTTCGCGACGGCAGCAACTTCGTCACGCAGATCCATCACCGGCAGACGCCGTTGCGGATCATGCAAGGCAGGTGTGCAGCCGGGGCTGTGTGGTACACGGAGGGGTATTTTCATGAGGTGCTCGCGAAGCACCCGATTTCCATGGTCACACTGCCCGACTCCCAGAATCGTTACTCGATCTATACCGCGGGTTTGATGAAAGACGCGCCGCACCCCGGGGCGGGAGAGGAGTTCTTGCGCTTCCTGCAAAGCCCGGAGGGCCAGGCCATCTATGCGAGGTACGGGTTTCTGCCGCCGCAGTAGGTCGGCGAAAATGAGCGGCGGTGAACGCGGCGTGGAGTGAGCGGGGATGAGAGGTTTATCGATCTTCACTTGCCTCGCAGTTGGCGCTGCGGCCGCGCTGTCGAACGCAGGGGCCGCCGACATCGGCGAGAGCATCGTTGCGCAAGGCGTTCCGGGACAGGTGCCTGCCTGCGCGACCTGTCACGGCCCGCGCGGAGAAGGCGGCGGCGATGGGCTCTATCCGCGCCTCGCCGGGCTGCCGGCCGCATACATCGAAAGCCAGCTCAAGGCGTTCCGGGACGGGGGGCGGCCGAGCCCGGTGATGTCTCCAACGGTCGTTGGGCTGAGCGATGCCGACATCGGCGCCGTCGCGACTTATCTCGAGCGCCAGCAGCCGCCGTACGCCGCGCCACCCAAGGCGGAGCCATCTCAGCTCATTCACGGGCAGAGCCTGGTCACTCTCGGACGCTGGGACAAGGGCGTCCCGTCCTGCGCTAGCTGCCACGGAGCGGCCCTGCAGGGCGTCGGCCCCGCGATACCGTCGCTCGCAGGCCAGTCGTCGCAATACCTATCGGCCCAGCTTAAGGCCTATCAAAACGGACAGCGACCGCCTGGTCCGCTCGGGCTCATGGCCCGCGTCGCGCGCGGGATGAGCAGCCAGGACATCGAAGGCGTCGCGCTCTACGTCGCGAGTCTAAGAATGGGCGCCCGACCCGAGATTCCGCGGCCCGCGACGCCGGAGGCCTATACCCCGAAACCGCAGTCGCCGGATACGTTCGTGCCCCCGCCCGAGTCCGCCATTCCGGCCGGACCGTACGGCGACCTCGTGCGGCTGGGCCAGAGCATCTTCGAGGACACGCCGAAGCATGCCGGGCAGTACGCGGCAAACACGCTGAGCTGCCGCAACTGCCACCTCGACCGTGGTCGGGACGCTCTATCGTCGCCGATGTGGGCGGCATACGTGCACTATCCCGAGTACCGCAAGAAGGACGGCCTGGTCAATACGCTGCAGATGCGCATCCAGGGCTGCTTCCGCTACAGTCAGAACGGCACCGTGCCGCCGGCCGACGGCCCGGAGCTCACCGCGTTGGTCACCTACTTCTACTGGATGGCGAGCGGCCTCCCGGTGGGCGTCAGGCCCAAGGCCGCAGGCTATCCCAAGCTCGATCCCCCCCAGTCGACGCCCAGCCCGGAGCGCGGCGCCAAAGTCTTTGCTTCGAGCTGCGCGCTGTGCCACGGCGACAACGGACTCGGACGCAGCGGTGGCGGCCAGCAGGTGTTTCCCCCGCTGTGGGGCCCGCAGTCGTTCAATTGGGGCGCGGGAATGCATCAGGTCGACCGCGCGGCGGGCTTCATCAAGACCAGCATGCCCTACGGCGCGGGCGGCACTCTGAGCGACCAGGAGGCGTGGGATGTCGCCGCCTACGTGATGAGCCGCCCCCGTCCCCAGGACCCGCGCTTCACCGAGAGCGTCGAGAAGACGCGCAGGCTCTATCACGCCGACCACGAGTACGACTACTACGGGCGCGAGGTCGACGGCTTGCTGCTCGGCGCGCCGGGCACGCTGCAGGAGTGGGAAAAACGCAATCCGTAGCGCGGTATAGCGGTACCCACCGCGCGACTTCACTCGACGGCGCGGGATGGCGGAAAGCGCGACGTCCGATGCTCGACTCTATACCCGGCGGCAATCCAAGCGTCCAGCCCGCCCTGCAGCGGGCGCACCCGGGTGTACCCCAGGTCGATCAGTTTTCTTGCGACGCGCGCCGCACTGGCTTCGTTAGGACAGCTGCAGTAGAAGATGATCTCGTGGTCGGTCGGCAGCTCATCGAGACGCTCGTCCACTTCGGCAATGCCCATCGTCAGAGCGCCGGGAATCAGACGCGGGTCCTGCTCCAGGGCAAGGGGCGAGCGCACATCCACGACGACCGGGCTCTTGCCCGCGTCCATCAACTCGCGCAGCTCGCCGGCGCTGATCCGCGCCATCCGCAACGCCCTGTAGAAGCGCCGTCGCTGCCACCACTTGACGGCGATGTACGCACCCAGCAGCGCGCCGATGACTTCGATCGCCATGGTGCCGAGGTCTTCCAGGCGCAGGAGGAGCCGGCTGATCTGGGTGTGAAACAGCATCCCCACGGCGATCGACGCCCCGGCCCAGAGGGCCGCACCCAGACCGTTCAGCAACAGAAACGACGGCCAGCCGAGCCGCAGGGCACCGGCCAGCGGCCGCGCGACGAGCGACAAGCCGGGGACGAACTTCGCCACCACCAAGGCAAGATCGCCCCAGCGCTCGAAGCGATTCTCGGTCTGCCGAACGCAGGAATCGGGCGAGAGCGAGAGGCGGCACAGCAGCCGCATGACGCGGCGGCCGTACAGGCGGCCCGCGACGTACCAACTGGTGTCGCCAAGCATGCATGCGACGAACGCCGCGCCGAACAGGGCCGGCGGGAAAAGCGTTCCGTCCGCGGCCAATGCGCCGGCGACGATCAGCGTCGGCGTCGCGGGCAGCGGCAGGCCGACGCGCTCCGCGAGGACGTTGGCGAAAATCAGCACGAGCCCGTACTGGGTGATCAATTGAATCATCTGTGGAGCAACCGACCCTGGACCGTGCGGCCGCGGGTGCGTCTCGGTGTGTGCGGCGGCGCCAATTTATCGCACGTTCGAGTTGACATCATTGCAAATGGGATGTATTCTCATTTGCATGAATGATCGCGAAGCATTCGTGACAGTATCTCAGAGTAAACCGGCCGATCCGGTCGGTGCCCACGTGGAGCCTATGCGCCGCATCACGAGCACGTGGCTGCTCCAGGGGCAACGCCAGATCGCCATCGAACACGCCGGGCGCGAGTATCGGTTGCGCCTCACGTCCAAGGGCAAGCTGATCCTGACAGGCTAGAAACCTCCCCCCGAGGATGCCGGTCCAGCCCACCGGCTCGAGGAAACGGGCTACCCAGCCAGCCGGCGCCTCGGTTCCGTGAGGCCAGCCAGCCATGTTTTTCTCCGCGCCACCCTCTCCCTCCGGGAGAGGGCAGGGTGCGGGCCAAGGGGAGGGCAGTGTGAAGGCCAGGGAGACTCAACGCGTCGCGTCGAGAAGGATCTCGCCCTTTCCCCCGGTCGCCATGTCCCCGCAGTAACGGCGCACTGTGCGCGGCAGAGGCAAGAACGCCTCCAATCCGCCGCGCGCGCGCAGCTCGCGCTCCAGCAGCCTGAGAAACAGCAAGGCATGCCGGCCGCAATCGTTGTACGTCGCAGGCAGGTGCTGCGGCGGACTCTGCAGCAGCAGCGTCCCGCGCCGCAGCGCGAAGCCGGGATTCGCGCCTATGCCGCCCTTGACGATGACCGTGCCGGCCAGCATGCGCGCTCCAAGGTAAGCTCCTGCGCCGCGCTCGATCACGATGAGGCCTCTGCGCATGCGGTCCGCCGCGCGGTCGGCGGCGCGGCCGTGCACGTGGATCAGGCCGCCGCGCATGCCCTGCTTGTCGCCGGGCAGCGCGGCGCCCAGCCAGTCGCCGGCATTCCCGGCGATCTCAATGCTGCCGCCTTCCATCTCACAGCCGGCGAAGATACCGGCGTTTCCGGATACGCCGATGCGTCCCGCGCTCATCCCTAGCCCCAGGTAAGCCCCGGCGTCGCCTTCGACCACCAGTGTTCCGCCCTGCAGCCCGGCCCCGAGGTGTGTCAGACGCTCGTTTGCACTTTCGACGATCACGTGCTGCGCATCGTCGCCGCTCACCTCGAACAGGTCTGCGACGCTTACGCTGCGGTTGCCCAGCGCCATCTGGAGCGCCTCGATCTGCGCCCGAGTCAAGCCGGTGAGCCGGTGCGGCGAGAGCACCGACGCATCCACGCTCACCGGAGGCACCGCGCGCAGGCGAAAGGTCAGTGCGCTCACGCCAGGATCTCCCGCAGCTTGTAGTGGAACGGGCCGAGCTTGCCCCCGTAGTTGCCGGCGGACAGGCGCACGATGCCCGCGGCCGCGCCCAGATCGCACACCGCGCGCAGGCCCGCACGCATCGCCTCGCGCACATCGGCGTCGGTCAGGCCGTCGATCACGATCTCGAGCACCGCACCCACCTCGGCGTTGAGCTGGCTGCGTGTGGCGCCGCGCAGGGTGGGGCAGAACGAATCGTTGGTGGAGGCCACGAGGGCCTTGTATTTCGAGCCGACCTTGGAGCCGGAGCGCACCACTCCGCCGGGGAAAGGCATGATCGCGCCGCGCACCCGCCGCATCGCGGAGATGGCCGCTTCGCAGGCGGCCAGCGCCTCGGCCTGGCCGCGCGCCAGCACGAGAAAATTTCCTCCGCCCACCGCTTTCACCATGCCCGTGGTTTCCTCGCACAGGAACTCGCCGTCCATCACCGGCACGCGCCAGTAGCGCCGCCCGCCGATCACCTTCGAGCTCTGGAAGCCGTCCCCGAAAAAACGCAGGTTCTTGCCCAGCGCGATCGGCTCGCCCTCGATGCCGGCGAAGCATGCGGTGGTGGGCGCGGTCAGCACGCACTGGCCCACGCGGCGCTCCACCTGCTTCGCCAGCTCTTTGCTCGACACCGCGAACAGCAGGACCGCTACGCCGGGCCGGCCGTCCGGTGTCTCGTCGGACGACAGCTCGCGCTCGATTCCCGCTTCGCAGCCGCAGGCGATCACGGAGGTTGCGAACCCGGTCGCGCTGTGCGCCGCATGCAGAGCCCATCCGGGCTGCAGTGCAGTGATGACGATCCGCGTGGCGCGCATGCCGAACGCTTCGGCAAAGGTGTCGTCGATCGCGACGCCGTTGATGATCATGCGCGCCCTGCGCAGGGATGGACCAGCAGCTCACGGCTGCCGCACTCGATCATCTCGCCGGCGTCGATGGCGAAGTTGTCGAAGGCGATGCTGTGGTAGCGGTCGAAGAACTCGCGCAGCGGCCGCTCGACGCCGCGGTCGAACTTGGGCTTGACGGTGTGGGTCGCGCCGCGCGTGACCTGCACGATGCGGCCGCGTTGCGCGACGAGCTGCCCGTCCTTGAATACATACTCGGGGCACGCGAACATTGCTTCGCGATCGGGCAAATCCGCATACACGACGACATCGGCCGCGGCGCCGGGAGCGAGATGGCCGCGGTCGGCTAGGCCGAGGATGCGCGCCGGCGCGGCGCGCGTCATGATG
The DNA here is from genome assembly GCA_035501675.1 of Burkholderiales bacterium. GTDB lineage: Bacteria > Pseudomonadota > Gammaproteobacteria > Burkholderiales > SHXO01 > SHXO01. The sequence continues at coordinate 15,478 of DATJVW010000327.1, read as the reverse complement.
GCAATCTCGTACAGCGAGTACTCGCGCTGGATCGTGCCCAGCACCGACGCCGCCGCGGCGTCCGGGTGGATCTGCCCCAGGCGGTCGTTGCGGAAGCCGCGGTCCATCAGCAGCCGGACCAGATGCGGATACCCGCTGAAGGGCGCGCCGTTCGGATGGTCGGTGGTTAGGAACACGCGCCAGGGATCGTCCACGAGGAGAAAGATCTCCAGGCCGATCGCCCACTGCAGCGCGTTGACGAAGCTCTGGTCGCGGTAACGGAACGGCACCACGCCGCAGCCCGCGTCGCATTCGATGTCCATGCACACCCATTTTCCGGGATGGGCATGGCGGCTGTTGCGATACTGCGCCATGGTGTCGCCAGAAGCGGTGACGGTCTGGCCGAACAGGATCTGCCCCACGTCGGCGGTGACGTTGTCGTGACGGTTGATGGCCTCGGCGATGCGTGCCGCCGCAGACGAGAACTTGCGCTCACCCTCGGCCCCGTAGCTGTGAAACTGGATATGAGTGAGGTGGATCGGCAGGCCTTCCGCCGCCTGCATGGTTGCCAGCGTCGAGTCCGCGTTGCCGGGCACCCCCAGATTGGAGGCGTGCACGTGCAGCGGATGCGGCACACCGAGCTCGTGCAGGGCACGGGTGAGCGCGGCGAGAACCGCGCGCGGCGTGACGCCGTAGTGAGGCGAGGGCTGGTCGACGTCGAGCTCGCGGGCGTTGAACTTGAACGCCGAGATCCCGCCCGGATTGACCACCTTGATGCCCAGCGCCTGTGTGGCGTGCAGCGTCCATGCGACGTAGTCGCGTATGGTGCCCGGGCCGGATTTGCCCGCCAGCAGGCGCAACAGGAAATCGTCGTTCCCCAGCAGCGCGTAGGCGCCCTTGTCGACGATGGGCGTGTCGCCCATCTCCATGTGCGCCTGGCGCGCGTTGGAAGGCAGCATGGCCGGCTCGAAGCAGGCGGTGTAGCCCATCTGCGCGTAGCGCAGGCCGGTGGTGAAGGTGGAGGGCGCTGCGTGCCCGCTGCCCGAACGGCTCGCGGCCGCGCGTGATTGGCCGGTGCCGCGATGGTCTTCGGGCAGCAGGGCGCGGGCGATGTTCACCTTACCGCCGCCGATGTGGGTGTGCAGGTCGATGGCGCCTGCCATGATCACCCGGCCCGCGCAGTCGTACTCCGTGCGTGCCGCAACGCCCGGTCCCGGCGCCGCCACGATGCGCCCGTCCTGCACATAGATGTCGCGCGCTTCCCCGTCGACGCCGTGCGCCGGGTCGTACACCTTGCCGCCCTTGAGCCGGATCACTCCTGCTCCCGCGGCAGTCGCGCGCCGATCTGCGACAGGACTTCGTGCGCGGCCGGCAGCCCGCGCTCGACCAGCTTGCGCAGCCGGACCGCCACGACGCTATCGGTGCGGAACAGATGGCCGGCCTGATCGACGCCGGGCGTAGCAATGGGAATGTGCACCGTGCAGCCGGCCGCGACGCTCATGCTTGCGTGAGCCAGGACGATGGAAGGCACGCGCGCCGCGGGAGGCGTGTGCGCTGCATCCAACGCGGCGACGTACAGCAGCGCGTCCGCTTCCCCACCCTCCAAGAGGCGCTTGGCCGAATAGCGGTGCGGGTCGTATTCTGGCCCGGTGCGCGCGAAGCGCGTGCGCAGCGGCAAGCCCGATTGCCAGGTGATGACCTGGTGCGCGGTGATGTCGCCATCGGTGCCGCCCAGCGGGAGGCCCGAGAAGCGCGTGCTGGCATTGAGCGCTTGCACCAGCTCGCACAGGCTCTGGATCGCGAGCTCGGCGTGCGGGTAAGCGAAGTCCGCGGCCGCCCACAGGATCACGCCGTAACGCGCGCGCTGCATCTGTCCAAGCAACGCGGCCAGCTCGGACACCTCCACGCCAGCCGCCTCTCCCGCGTCGAGACGGGCACCGGCGTGCAGTGCGCGCAGCGCTGCGAACATCTCGCCCAGCCGCGAGATCTCGACGCGCAGGTGTCGGCCCATAATGCCCGGTGGTGGTTGCGCCGCGAGGAACACCAGTTCGGGTGCTTTGCGCGTCGCGTCGAACAGCGTCGATCGGTTTTCGATGCAACGCTCGAACAAACGCGGGAAGCGGCTCACCGCGTCGCCGCCGGCGACCACGACGAGATCGGCCCGATTGCGCACCTCTGCCAACGTGGTGGTGACCCAGCCCGTATCCTGCAGTACGTGGATGTTGCGGAACAGCGATTCGCTCGCCACGTGGTCGACCACGGCCCCGACGCGGTCCGCGAGCTCCAGCAGCGCGCGCATGCCCGCGACGTCCGTGCCGCCCGCGAGGAGCAGAGGCAAGCGGCTCGCAGACAGGATCGCGACAGCGCGCGCGATCGCCTGCTCGATCGTCGCTTCCGCGCCTTCGACCGAGCACCTGGGGGATGCCGGCGCCGCGGAAGAGAATTGCGCCCGGCTGCGCTCACATCCGTTGGCTTGCACGCTCAACGCCTCGGCCTCGACGCGCACGCGCAGGTCGTCGCACAGCAGTCCACAGAAGGGACAGGATACGTGCTCGTGAACGCTGGGTATCGGACCAGGACGCATCGGATTGCGCGCGGACCAGCTCGCGCCGCGGTGCTACACTGTAACCGATTTCCGGCTGCCGGGCGCTCGTGCGGGGCCGGTTGCACACACACAAAGGCGATCGCGAGTTACCCGTCGTGAGATCGGCTCCGGACAGCGTCAACGTGCGCGCGCCTGCGCGCTTGCACATCGGCTTTGTCGATCTGAACGGCTCGCTCGGCCGCCGCTTTGGCAGCGCCGGGCTCACCCTCGAGGGCATCGGCGTGTCGCTCACGGCACACCGGGCCCGTGCCCTCAGCGCTTCCGGGCCACAAGCGGAGCGCGCCCAGCGCTATGCGCAGGCGCTGCTCGCGAGCCTGAGCCTGGCGGGCGGCGCCCGCATCGAGATCGAAGAAGCCATCCCGGAGCATGTGGGGCTGGGCTCCGGAACCCAGCTGGGGCTCGCGGTCGGGGTGGCGCTCGCGAGCCTGTACGGCCCGGACCTCACCCCGCGCCAGCTCGCGGCGCTGCACGAGCGTGGTCAGCGGTCGGGGATCGGCATCGCCGCGTTCGAGTCGGGCGGGTTTGTGCTGGACGGCGGGCGCGGCACACGCGATGCACCGCCGCCGCTGGTGGCACGCGCCGACTTCCCCGACCACTGGCGCGTGCTGCTGGTCCACGACGACGGCATGCAGGGATTGCACGGGACGCGTGAGGTGCAGGCGTTCCAGAGGCTGCCGCCGTTTTCCGACGCGCTCGCCGCGCACCTGTGCCGGCTCATGCTGATGCAGACGCTGCCCGCGTTGCTGGAGCAGGATCTGGATGCGTTCGGACGCGGCGTCGCGCAGATGCAGCGCGAGGTGGGGGACTATTTCGCACCGGTTCAAGGCGGACGCTTCGCCAGCCCGCGCGTGGGCGAAGCGCTGCGCTGGCTCGAGGCCGACGGCATTGCGGGCGTGGGTCAGAGCTCCTGGGGTCCGACCGGATTTGCCGTCGTAGGCTCCGAACAGCAGGCCCGCGCGCTGGAACGCTCCGCCCGCGCCCGCTGGCATGATTCCACCGGCTTGCGCTTCTCCGTGCTCGCTGCGCGCAACCGCGGCGGTGAGGTTGGCGCCGCGCACGCGCAGCGCGCGGCGGCAGGCACTTTGAGCCGATAACGAAGATGCGCACCGAACCCGCTTCCCTCATCCCCGCCCCTTCTCCCGGGCGTCTTGCGACGCTGCCCTCACCCTACCCTCTCCCGGAGGGAGAGGGACCTTATCTCTGCTGGAGAAGGGAGCTCCCTCTCCCGTTGGGAGAGGGCGGAGGGTGAGGGCGGTTCTGGAAGGCAACTGAGGTCGTCATGGAAAAGCCATTCATCCTGCACATGTTCACGCCGCTGGCGCAGATGAGCCCGTTCGACATCAACATGGCGTGTGACGCGGGCTTCAACGTGGTCGTGCCGCATACCACCGTGACGCTCGACCAAGTCGCCGCGCTCACCCAGGACACCATCTTCTCGCGCGGGCCGAAGGGCGTGCGGCGCACGAGCATCTTCATCGGCGGGCGCGACAACATGCTCGCCGCGGACATGCTCGACGCGGCGAGGCGAGCGATGTTCCCGCCGTTCGAGGTGTCGGTGTTCGTCGACCCGAGCGGTGCCTTCACCACGGCGGCAGCCATGGTCGCTTGCGTCGAGCGGCAGTTGAAGAAGATTCACGGCGCCGATCTCAAGGCCAAGTCGGTGATGATCTTCGGCGGCACCGGGCCGGTGGGCGCCGCGGCAGGCGTGCTCGCCGCGCAGTCGGGTGCACGCGTCGGCATCGTGGGCCGGGAAGACGTGTCGCGCGCGCGCCGCACCGCCGATGCGGTGAACGCGCGCTACGGCGTGGACGTGCAGCCGGTAGAAGCCAACACCGATGCGCTCAAGCTGGCCATGATGCGGCAGGCGGACGTGGTGCTGGCCACCGCGAAGGCGGGCCATCGCGTGGTGACCCGGGAACTGCTGGCCGAGGCGCCACGGCTGTTGGTGGCGGCCGACGTCAATGCCGTGCCGCCGCCGGGCATCGAAGGCGTGGGCGCCACCGACGACGGGGCGAAGTTGGCGGCTGGCTCCGGCAAGGCGGTGGGTGTGGGGGCGCTCGCCATCGGAAACGTCAAGTACCAAACCGAGCGCAGCATGTTCGAGACCATGCTCACGGCGGAAAAGGCCGTGTATCTGGACATGCGCGACGCCTTCGCCGAGGCGCGCAGGCATGCCGGTCTCGCCTGACCCTCGGCCCTATCTCGTCGTCTCTGCATCGGGGCGCGCGCTGGCGCGCTCCGCCGCCCGGCGAGGCATCCGGGTGGTCGTGCTCGATCTGTTCAACGACGTTGACACACGCGCCTTGGCGCTCGCCAGCCGTGCATGTGCGGGGCGCCGGGGCCGCTTTCATCGCGCGTTCCTGCTGCAGGCCGCCCGTGAGCTGGCACCCACCGGTGGTTACGCTGGGCTGGTGGTCGGCTCGGGGTTGGAGGGCCGGCCCGCGCTCCTTCACGCGCTCTCACGCCAGTGCGCGCTGCTCGGCAACAGCCCTGAGACCGTGGTGCGCGTCAAGGATCCCGAGTTCTTCTTTCCGCTGCTCGATCGACTTGCGATCCCTCACCCGGAGGTGCGAATGACGGCGCCGCGCAACCCGCAGGGCTGGCTCGCCAAGCGCGTGGGCGGTGCGGGCGGCGCGCACGTGCGCCAGGCTCACCTGGGCTGGCCGCGCAAGGAGCGGCGCTACTTTCAGCGCTTCCAGGCCGGACGGGTGATGTCCGCTTTGTTTCTCGCCGACGGCAAGCGCGCCTGCCTCGTGGGAGTCAATGAGCAGTGGACGGCGGAGCTCACTCGTGCGGCACGGTTCGCCTACGGTGGCGCGGTCACCGCGGACGACGTTGCGGAGCCCGTGCGCACTGCGGCTTCGAACGCGGCAGCGCGTCTGACCGATACGCTCGGCCTGCGTGGGCTGAACGGCCTGGATTTCGTCCTGGCCGGCGATGCGCCCCGCGTGCTCGAGCTCAACGCGCGCCCCACCGCCACCCTCGACCTGTACGACGATGCGATTCCGGGCGGCCTGTTCGCACAACACCTGTCGGCGTGCGCAGGTCGACTGGGCGTGGGCATCGTCCCACGGGATTCCGCTCGGGCGCACGCCATCGTCTACGCGGCGTGCCCGTGGCGGGTTCCGCTGGCCTTCGACTGGCCGGAGTGGGTCACCGACATTCCGGCGGGCGGCAGCCTGATCGCCGCCGGTGCTCCCGTGTGCACGGTCCACGCGCAAGGCGAGAGCATGCGGGCGACGCGGGAGGTGGTCATGGCCCGGCGCGAGGCGATGCAATCACGGTTTTGGGAGAAACCTGCATGAGCTCCACGGCGACCACGCCAAGATCTCCTGCCCCGGAACAGCAGGCCCTGGCCGCGCAATGGCCGAGCGTGAACGCGCTCGCCGCGCCGCTGGTGCGCGCGCTCAAGGCCGATGCGCAAAGTTTGCGCCTCACGGTGCAGCGGCTCGCCAACGGTTGCGATGTCATCGACGCAGGCATCGCCTCGCGCGGCGGCATCGAGGCGGGACGGCGCATCGCCGAGCTTTGCATGGGCGGATTGGGGCAGGTGACCATCACCGCCGGCAGCCCCTTCCCTCGCTGGCCGTGGCAGGTGTCGGTGACCAGCCGCGATCCGGTGCTCGCCTGCCTGGGCAGCCAGTACGCGGGCTGGAGCCTGTCCCACGGGGAAGGCAAGGACGCCTTCCAGGCGCTGGGTTCCGGACCGGGGCGGGCGGTTGCTTGCCGCGAGGAGCTGTTCGGCGAGCTGGCCTACAAGGACAGCGCGGCGGACATCTGTCTGGTGCTGGAGACCGACAAAGTCCCGCCGCCCGAGCTCGCAGACAAGGTCGCCCGCTACTGCGCGGTGACGCCCGACCGCGTGACTCTCGTGCTCACGCCCACGCGCAGCCTCGCTGGCGCCGTGCAAATCGTCGCGCGCGTGCTGGAGGTCGCGCTGCACAAGGTGCACGCGCTGGACTTCCCGCTGTACCAGGTCGTCGACGGAGCCGGGGCTGCGCCGCTGCCGCCGCCGTCGGCCGACTTCATCAACGCCATGGGCCGGACCAACGACGCGATCCTGTTCGGCGGCCAGGTCCACCTGTTCGTGGACTGCGCGGACAACGCGGCGCAGCAACTCGCGCACGAGCTGCCCTCCAGCGTCTCGAAGGACTATGGCAAACCCTTCGCCCGCGTGTTCAAGGACGTCCGGTTCGACTTCTACAAGATCGACCCGCATCTGTTCGCCCCCGCATCGGTGCAGGTGACAGCGCTGAAAAGCGGCCGGACCTGGCGTACCGGAGCGCTCGATCCGGCGTTGCTCGAGCAGTCCTTCGGCTCGCCGTGACCCAACGCCTGCGTGTCGCAATCGCCACGGACGATCCCGGCTGGCATGGGGAGCGGCTGCAGGCCGCCTTTGTGGCGCGCGGCGTAGATGCACCTTTCGTGTCGTTGCGCCAGTGCCGTCTGGACCTCGGCTGCTCGCGTGAGGGCATCGTCATCCCTGGCTTCGAGCAGCGGTTGCCCGACGGGGTGTTCGTGCGCCAGGTCCCGGGCGGCGCGCTGGAGCAGGTGGTGCTCAGGCTCGACGTCTTGCACGCGCTGAAGTCGCTGGGGATCCCCGTATATAACGACGGGCGGGCCATCGAGCGCACCGTGGACAAGGCCATGACCAGTTTCCTGTTGTCGCGCGCCGGCGTGCCCACCCCGCCCACTTGGGTGACGGAGTCGCATGGCGAGGCGCGCGCGATCGTCCAGCGTGAAGCGGCGGGCGGAGGCGAGGTCGTGATGAAGCCGCTGTTCGGGTCTCGCGGCGCAGGGCTGCGCCGCGTGCGCAGCGCCGACGAGCTTCCCCCGGCCGAGCAGTGTGCCGGCGTGTACTACCTGCAGCGATTCATCGAGCCGGGGCCGGGCGGGTACCGCGACTGGCGCGTGTTCGTCATCGCGGGGCGCGCGGTGGCTGCCATGCAGCGCCGCGGCCAGGACTGGATCAACAACGTGGCGCTCGGCGCGGCCTGCGAAGCGGTCCCGGCTGAGGGGGCGCTGGCGCGCATGGCGGAAAGCGCGTGCGCAGAGGTGGGCGCCGACTACGCGGGCGTGGACATCATGCGCGGGCGCGACGGCGTGACCCAGGTGGTCGAGGTGAACGGCATTCCCGCGTGGCGGGGCCTGCAGTCGGTCTGTGAGCTCGATCTCGCGCAGCGGCTGGTGGATGACTTCCTGGCCCGGCATCTCAGCCGGCACGCGCTGATCAGCGTGGCTTCGCCATGAACCGGCACGTCTTTGCTCTCGATGCCGACCGAGTCGCGCGAGCGTTCCGGTCGGCCTGCCGGCTCGACGTGACGGCGTTCAAGCCCGGCAACGTGAGCGTCGCCGCGCCCGGCCATGGCATGCGGGCGGAGGACTTCCTGGTGAGCGCCGAGGCGGCGGCGCGTGCTCTATGCACCCCGGGGCTGCTCGTGGGTGCGCGCATCGCGCAAGCCATCGAGGCCACCCGCGGGGTCGTGCCCTGCAACACCAACCTCGGCATCGTCCTGTTGACCGCTCCGCTCGCGCAGGCGGCGCTGGCGCCTTCCGCCGTGCCAGAGCTGCGCGGCCGTCTGCAGACCGTGCTGGCGGCCTTGACCATTCGTGATGCCGAGCACGCCTATCGGGCGATCCGGCTCGCCTCACCCGGCGGCCTCGGCCGAGCCGAGCATCACGACGTGAGTGAAGAACCGCAAGTCACGCTGCTCGAAGCGATGCGCGAGGCCGCCGGCCGCGACCGGATCGCGCAACAATACGCCAGCGGCTTCCAGGACGTGTTCGACGTAGGTCTGCCCGCTGCGCGCGCCGCGCTGGGGCGGGGAGCAGGGCCGGAACGCTCGGTGGTGGAAACCTACCTCACCTTCCTCGCCCGCTTCCCCGACAGCCATATCGTGCGCAAATACGGTGGAGCGGTGGCGCAGGCCGTGTGTCTCGAGGCCGCAGGCTGGCTTGACCGGTTGTGCCGCGCACGCGCTACCGAGCAGGCGCAGGCGGTTCTCGCCGAGGCGGATGCCCGGCTCAAGTCGCAAAGTCTCAATCCCGGAACCAGCGCGGACCTCACGGTGGCGGCGTGGCTCGCTCTCGCCTTGGAGGAATTGCTGCAGGCAGAGTACCATTCGACGTGGGCGGCACCGGCCGCCGGCCATCGGTAAGCGGAGGAGCCGAGGCGATCTGGGCGGCTCCTGTTTCCGCGGTCTTGTTGTTTAATCGTACCAGCGTGTGGAGGAGAGAATGGCGAAGATCAATGGCGTGTGCGTGGGTGAAGCGTTGGTGGGCGACGGCAACGAAGTGGCCCATATCGATCTGATCATCGGCCCTCGCGGCAGCCCCGTCGAGACGGCCTTCTGCAATGCCCTGACCAACAACAAGGACGGCTTCACCTCGCTGCTCGCGGTGGTGGCGCCTAACCTGCTGACCAAGCCCAACACACTGTTGTTCAACAAGGTCACGATCAAGGGCGCGAAGCAGGCCGTGCAGATGTTCGGCCCGGCCCAGCGCGCCGTGGCCATGGCGGTGGCGGACTGCGTCGAAGACGGCACGATCCCCGCGGACGAGGCCGACAACTTGTTCTGCTGCGTCGGCGTGTTCATCCACTGGCAGGCCGAGGACGACAAGAAGATCCAGCAGTACAACTACGAAGCCACCAAGCTTTCCATCAAGCGCGCGGTGGCCGGCGAGCCCAAAGCCAGGGAGGTGGTGGCCAAGAAAGGCAGTGTTCAGCACCCGTTCCAGGCCAAGTAACCGCGTTGTCCTCAAGCAAGGCCCGTCCCAGGGACGGGCCTTGTCTTTGCTGCAGTGAGTCGATCTCTTTCGGGCTACGCGAGCCCGTCGTGTCTTCGCGACAACTTCGATTGCATCGCGCCGTCATCTGTAACACGTCAGTAAGGCAGGTTCTCTACTCTTGCGCCTTACTGAGGCTTGCGGAATTGGCTAATAAAAAGTTCGCCGGAATGACGGCCACTGAGCTGCGATTTGTTAGCCGTTTATGCAATCCTCAATAAGGCCCGGGGCGACGCGAGGGCGCAGCGCAGGCGACCCATCTTGATCTCTCGTTTTGGGAGATTTGCCTTGGGGATTCTTGTTCCGCAGGCGAGGCGTGGTGGCAAACAGGCCGCGCCTTGTCCTTTCCGAGAGCTCGAAGTCGCAGGCCCAGTCCGCGCCGAACGATAGGAGATCACCCATGCCAACACGTCCCCTGAAGGGTAGCGAGAGACAGCCGGTACCGGGTGCTCGGTCCGTCGCAAAGGCGGATCCAGCGGAGCGCCTCGAAGTCAGCGTGCTCGTGCGGCGTCGGGGGGGCGAGGCTCTCGAGGGCAAAGTCAAGCAGCTGGCGGCTGGAGACAAGGCGGGTGGTCACATCGGGCGCGAGGATTTCGAACGGCAGTTTGGCGCCGACCCGGCCGACCTCGCAGCGGTCAAGAAGTTCGCGGGCAGTCACGGCCTTGCGGTTGTCCAGGAACACGCGGCACGCCGAACCGTGGTTCTCTCGGGAACAGTGGCCCAGTTCAACGAGGCATTCGGAGTGGACCTGCAGCAGTTCGAGCACGATGGGGGTTCGTATCGCGGCAGGACCGGCTCAATCCACTTGCCGGAGGAGTTGAACGGGATCGTAGAGGCCGTGCTCGGTCTCGACAATCGCCCGCAAGCGAGGCCGCACTTTCGGAGTCGCCGTCCCGACGGCAACGTCTATTGGCGAGCGACGTCGGCTCAGTCGACTTCCTTCACTCCGACGCAGCTTGCATCGCTGTACGATTTTCCCGGCGGAACCGGCCAAGGCGAGTGCATCGCCATCATCGAGCTCGGCGGCGGATATCGCACGGCGGATCTCCGCGCGTATTTCTCGGAGCTCAACATCGCTCGGCCCCAGGTGTCCGCGGTCTCGGTGGACCACGGGAAGAACCATCCGACCGGCGATCCGAATGGCCCGGACGGAGAAGTGATGCTGGATATCGAAGTTGCGGGCGCGATTGCGCCCGGGGCCAGCATCGTCGTCTACTTTGCGCCCAACACGGACGCGGGTTTTCTCGACGCGATCACCACCGCTGTCCACGACACGACCCACAAACCGTCGGTGATCTCGATCAGCTGGGGCGGTCCCGAATCGTCGTGGACGCAGCAGTCGATGACGGCGTTCGACGAGGCGTTCCAAGCGGCTGCCGCGATGGGGATCACGCTGTGTGTCGCGTCGGGCGACGCAGGCTCGAGCGACGGAGTCAATGACGGAGCCGATCACGTCGATTTCCCGGCCTCGAGCCCTTACGCCCTGGCGTGCGGCGGCACCTCCCTCCAGGCCTCGAGCGGAAACATCACCAGCGAGGCGGTCTGGAACGACGGCGCCAACGGTGGAGCGGGTGGGGGCGGCGTGAGCAGTTTCTTTGCGCTGCCTTCCTGGCAAGCAACGCTGCAGGTTACGAACGCTCAGGGCGTGAGCACTCCACTCCAAAGCAGAGGCGTGCCCGATGTGTCGGGCGATGCGGACCCGCTCACCGGATATGACGTTCGGGTCGATGGCAGCGATACCATTTTCGGCGGGACCAGTGCGGTGGCCCCGCTATGGGCGGGCCTGATCGCGCGAATCAATTCGGCAAAGGGAAGTGCGGTGGGCTATATCCATCCCCAGCTCTACAAGAATGCAGGGGTTTTCAACGACATCACGCAGGGAAACAACGGTGATTTCTCGGCGTCTGTCGGGTGGGACGCGTGCACCGGTCTGGGAAGCCCGGATGGCCGGAAGTTGGCCGGCATACTTTGAGCCGAGCCGTCGCAGGCCAGTGAACTGTAACAGCCGGTTCCGGAGCACCCCTCTCCCCGACCCTCTCCCTCAGGGGAGAGGGAGCCCGCTATGGATTCTGTCGTTACAGTCCGCTGGGCGGTCCTCAACCGTAGCGGGAAAGTTCTTGCGGGCCGATGCGCCCGTCGTGCAGCGCGGTGGCGATGAGCGCACCGGCCGCGCCGGCTGCGGTTGCCGCCTCCAGATCCGATGCCTCGCGCACCCCTCCGGCTGCGAAGACCTCGGGCGCCACGCGCGCCAGCCGCCGGATCAGCTCCAGATCGGGGCCGAGCTGACTGCCGACGCGAGCCAAGTTCATGGCCAGGACCTGTCGGGGCCAAACACCGGGATCCTCCAACAGGCCCTCCGGCCCGACAAACACGTCGCCGCGAAAGTCCAGCGATAGCACCCATTGCGTGGACTCTCCCGGCGCGGCCTGCACTTGCACCAGCATATCCAGCAGTGTGGCTCGATCGCGTAACGACTCGCTGCCGATGACCGGTCGGCCCAGGCCGGCGGCGATCCAGGCGGACATGGCTTCGCGGCCCGAGATCCCACTGTCCACCCAAAGCTCCAGCCCGGGGAAGGCAGCGCGGATCTGGGCTAGGATCGAGCCGTGGTTGCCCGTGCCTTGAATCGCATCCAGGTCGGCCAGGTACAAGGTCCGGAACGGGTGGAGGCCCAGCAGCGCCCTCACAACCGTCAGCGGCTGCGCCCCTTTGCACAGCCGCGACTCGATGGCGCGGTAGGCGGCGCGCTCCCCGCGGCGGGCATGCACCACCTCGCCGCGCAACAGATCGACAACGGGGATCAGCTTCACGATGCGCGTATTCGTCTATGAGCATCTAACGGGGGGAGGGCTGCTCCTGCGCGACGACGAGTTGGCGCCCCTCGCCGGCGAAGGCGATATGATGATACGCGCCCTGCTGCGCGACCTCGCGGAGATCCCGGGGATCGAGCCGGTGGTGCTGCGCGACCCGCGCCTGGAGACGGATCTTCAGGCGACCGTGCTGGTGCCGCGTTCGGCCGGAGACCTGTGGCCCTGCTTCCAGCGCGCGCTGCAGATGAGCGATGCAGCGTGGCCGATCGCGCCCGAGCAGGACGGCTGGCTGGAGCGTGTCACGCAAGCCGTGGTCGACAGCGGCCGTGCGCTCCTCAACAGCAGCGCGCCGGCGGTGCGGCTGGCGGCCAGCAAGCTCGCGACCTCGCGCGCATTGGTGGCAGCCGGCGTGGCTGTGGTGCCCACCTTCGCGCGTCCCGATGAGGTGCCGCCGCAGGCGGCGGCGCTGGTGGCCAAGCCCGATGATGGCGCCGGCTGTGTGGATACCTTTGTCTTACGTGACCGCAGCGCCCCGAGCCGGTGGGCCTTGGAGCACAGCGTGTACCAGCCGCTGGTAGAAGGCGAGCCGCGCAGCCTTTGCGTGCTGTGCTGCGACGGAGGGGCTCGTCTGATCAGCTGCAACCGGCAACACATCGTGGAGGAAAACGGAAAACTGGAATTCGCTGGCGTCACCGCGAACGCGCTGGGCGATGACGACGGCAGCTACGCGCGCCTCGCGCAGGCCGTAGCGGCCGCCATTCCCGGACTTTGGGGCCACGTCGGAATAGACTTCATCGAGACAGCGCGGGGCCCGGTCGTGATCGAAGTCAATCCGCGCATGACGACGGCGTGCGTGGGATTGCGCGCAGCGCTGGGATCCAGCGTCGGGGCCCTGGTCGTGGGGCTGCCCGACTCGCTCCTGGGTTCGACGCTGGCTCCGGCAGGCTCAGGCCGGGCGGTACACGTGCGGGTGCCCCGCACGGACGCGAGCGGCAGTTTGCAGAGACCAGGGCAGTGACTGGTGAAGCCGTGATGGGATGGGACTTGGGTGGCGCGCACGTGAAGGCGGCGCTGGTCAGCGCCGGACTCGTGCGCAGGGTGTGGCAGCGGCCCTGTCCGTTGTGGCAGGACCTCGGCGCGCTGCCGCAAACCGTGGCAGACCTGACTCAAACTGCGGGCAGCCCCGGAATTCACGCGATCACGATGACGGGAGAGCTGGCTGACGTGTTTGCCGATCGCGCACAGGGCGTGCGCGCGTTGCTGGATATGTTCGGATCGGCAGTATCGGCGCGGCGCTGCGTCGTGTACGCCCACCCCGCTCGATTCTTGGCGCCGCGCGGCGCGCTGCGATGGCCCCTCGCCGTAGCGTCGATGAACTGGTCGGCGACCGCGGCGTGGGTGGCGCATCGGCTGCCCGACGCTTTGCTGCTGGACGTGGGCAGCACCACCACTGATCTGGTACCGCTCGCGGCAGGCGCTATGACGGCGAGTGGCGTCACCGACGGGGAGCGCCTTGCGTCCGAGGAGCTCGTGTACACAGGCGTGGTTCGCACACCGGTGATGGCGATGGCCGCGCGCATCCCGTTCGACGGGGCCTGGCACGCGCCGATGGCGGAGCACTTTGCTACCAGCGCGGACATCTACCGGCTGACGCACGAGCTGCCGCCGGGGGCGGATCAGCTGCCCTCGGCCGACGGCGCAGGCAAGTCGCGCCGCGAGAGCGCGCGCCGCCTGGCGCGCATGCTGGGCCGGGACTTCGAGATGGCGTCCATGATCGCGTGGGAGCAGTGCGCCAGGTTTGTGGCCGATGCACAGTTGTGGTCGCTGCAGCAGGCGTGCGAGCGCGTACTGTCGCGCAGCGCGATGCCGCCGCGCGCGCCGATCGTCGGTGCGGGCGTGGGGCGGTTCCTCGCGAAGAAACTGGCGCGGCGGCTGCTCCGTCCGTATCGCGATTTCTCCAGGTTAGTGCCCTCGCGCGGTGCGGACGCGCACTGGACCGCGAGCTGCGCGCCAGCGGTTGCCGTGGCGCTGCTCGCTTACTCGTCGATGCGGCGCAAGGCAAGTGCTCGTGTGGGTCGTTAAGCTCGGCGGCAGTCTTGCGGCGTCCGAGGCGTTGCGCGACTGGCTCGCTGTGCTTGTGCGCGCGGGCCGTGGCCGCGCGATCGTCGTGCCCGGCGGCGGACTCTACGCGGACGCGGTACGCGCCGAGCAGCAGCGCTGGGGTTTCGACGACAGCACAGCGCACTCGATGGCCTTGCTCGCGATGGACCAGTACGGCCACCAGCTCGTCGCGCTCGGCAATCGAGTCTCTCCCCGCACCTTCGAGGCCGCCTGCAGCATCGGCGAGATACGCTCCGCCCTCGAGCGCGACGCGGTGCCCGTGTGGATGGGCTCGCGTATGGCCGAGGCCGATGCTGCTCTGCCGCGGGATTGGGGTCTGACCTCCGACAGCCTCGCTGCGTGGCTAGCGGCAGCGTTGGGCGCTTCGGGGCTGGCGCTGATCAAGTCGCTTCGTGTGGAAGAGAGCGAGATCAGCTCCGCAACACTGGCCGCACGCGCGTGGGCGGATTCACGCTTTCCGGATTTCATACGCGAAGTGCGCTTCGAGACGCGTCTGTTCGGCGTGGGGCAGGGTGCGCTGCTGGAGCGTACGCTGGGCGGTGCGCCAGCGGGTTTACACGTGACCGGGTGAGGTTTGCAGCGACATTCCGCAGTCCAACTCGCATCCGCGCTTGCCAACGTCCATCGCAGCCTGGGACGACAAGGCAACTGAGGTTCTTACGCCCCGTTCACACTCGACGGATCGAAAGGATATGAAACCATGACGACCAAGCCGGTCAAGATTCCCGGACCCGAGCATCCGATCACGATTGCGCCGAACCCGGCGCGCGTCGTCGTCTCCGTGGGAGGTCGCGTGATCGCCGACACCCGCAACGCCTTGACCCTGCGTGAGGCTACCTACCCACCGGTTCAGTATATTCCGCGTGAGGACGTCGACATGTCGCAGCTGGAACGGACCGACCATGCGACCTACTGTCCATACAAAGGCGACTGTGCCTACTACAGCATCCCAGCCGGCGGAGCACGGTCCGCAAACGCGGTATGGACCTACGAGACGCCCTACTCTGCTGTCGCCGAAATCAAAGACCATCTCGCCTTCTATCCCGACAGGGTCGACGCGATCGAGGAACGGCCAGCGACTTGAGCGGCCAGACCATACCGTGGGGCGGACCTGCAGGGACACGAATTCCAGCC
Source organism: Burkholderiales bacterium (assembly GCA_035501675.1). Lineage (GTDB taxonomy): Bacteria > Pseudomonadota > Gammaproteobacteria > Burkholderiales > SHXO01 > SHXO01. The sequence goes on along the minus strand of DATJVW010000327.1, from coordinate 43 downwards.
GGATCGCTCAGCTCGTCGCTAGTTCCACACCCTTCGCCGCCTT
>DATJVW010000326.1:0-6617 GCA_035501675.1 Burkholderiales bacterium | reverse complement strand
ACGTGCGCTTCGACTTAAACGACTACAGCATCCCGCACACGCAGGTCAACCGAACGCTGACGCTGCTTGCCAGCCTCGAGCGCGTGCGCATCCTCGCTGGCCAGGAACTCATCGCCACCCACCCGCGCAGCTTCGACCGCGGTGCGCAGATCGAAGACCCGGCGCACATCGAAGCGCTGGTCCGCGACAAGCGCGCCGCCCGGGCACATCGGGCGCAAGACCGCCTGCAGCACGCCGCACCCAGTGCCAAAGCGCTGTTTGTGCGCGCCGCCGAGCGCGGCGCCCACCTGGGCGCGCTCACCCGCGGTCTGCTGCAGCTGCTGGGCAGTCACGGCGCAGCGGCGCTGGAGGCGGCCATCGCCGCCGCGCTGTCCGAGGATGCCGCCCATCTGGGGGCGGTGCGCCATTTCATCGACCAGCATGCCCACGCCCGCGGCCAGCGCCCGCCTATCGCGGTGAGCCTGCCCAAGGACCCGCGGCTGCCCTTGAGCGTACGCCCACAACCGCTAAGCGATTACCAGCAACTGGCCACCGATATCAGCGATAAACATGACCCCACCAACCCCGACTCCAAACCTCACCCTTGAGGAGGCGCGCTCGCGCCTGCGACGCCTGGGCTTCTACGGGCTGGCTATGCACGCCGAGGCGCTGCTCAACGAGCCGTGGCTCACCCGTGTGCTCGATATCGAGGAGCAGGAACGCGCGCGCCGCTCGCTCAAGCGCCGTCTGGATAACGCGCGCCTGGGCAACTTCAAGCCCATCGCCGATTTCGACTGGAGCTGGCCCACCAGGTGCGAGCGCAGCGCGATCGAGGAGCTGTTCTCCTTCGGCTTCCTCCAGGAGGCCGTCAACGTGATGCTCATCGGTCCGAACGGCCTGGGCAAAACCATGCTGCTCAAAAATCTCGCCCACCAGGCGGTGCTGCGCGGCCACAGCGCACGCTTTACGCTGGCCTCCGACATGCTGCACGATCTCGCCGCGCAAGATTCCACCACCGCGCTCGCCCGCCGGCTGCGCCGCTACACCGGACCCACGCTGCTCGCCGTGGACGAGGTCGGATACTTATCCTACGACGCGCGCTACGCCGATCTGCTGTTCGAGGTGGTCACCCGCCGCTACGAGCAGCAACGCTGCATTGCACTGACCACCAACAGAGCCTTTGGCGAATGGAATCAGGTGTTCCCCAATGCCACCTGCGTGGTCACCCTGGTTGATCGACTGCTGCACCGCGCCGAGATCGTCACCCTCGAAGGCAAAAGCTACCGACTCAAGGAAGCGCAAGAGCGCGCCACGCGCAAAATCAAGTCCCGCAGCCAAGCGGCGCGCAAACCGCACTGAGCCATGCTCCAACCCAACGACTTGCCTCTGGTGTGTCTGCCGGTCGATCTCTCCGACGAGGCGGCCGCCAGCCTCGTAGAGTTCCTGCACGAACTCATCGCCCCCTCGAGCGCCACTATAGTGCGCAGCTTAAGCGTTACTACAACGCGAGCGACATCGGGCGGCGCGAGGTCGACCCTGGCAATCCGCCGTTCTAGCCGCTTGCCTCTATCCAGAGCCGTCCTTGGACAGATCCCAGAACGATCGGCGCCAGTTCGCTATCCGGCCTGCTTCGCCGCAGCCGCGGCAACGCCATTCGATGGCGTCGTCGGGCGCAATCGCGGCCTCGACCAAGCCCTTGCATTTGCGGCACCGACAGGGCTTGGTGTAGCCCTCCGGCGCGCTCGCCGCCGCTACCACTGCGCCGAGAAACTCGGCAATGCGACGCGCGGGCCCCGATTTGGGACCGATAGCGCCCTTCTCATCAAGGAAGTGAGAAAGATCGGTGATGTACACGGCGAGCGCAATTCTAACCCCACGCGAATCCGCTTACGCGTCCAAGACGGCGTCGTTCCGGTTAACCGCGCCCATCCCCAAATTGACGCGCTTTTGCAACCCCGCCAACACCCGGATGCAGCGCACGCGGAATCCGGGGAGATTCCCGGGCTGCGCTGCCCTTCGTCCAGGCCACACGTACCAACCTCGTAGCCCGGATGCAGCGCATGCGGAATCCGGGGAGATTCCCGGACTGCGCTGCCCTTCGTTCAAGCTACATGGCTGGCTCGCAAACCGGCTCGCCATCATCCCGAGTCCCTCATGAGATATCCGGGCTAGGGTGACTTTCAGAACAGGCGCGAGAGCACAACCACATGAACGATACGGTGGGCGTTTTTGTTCGGCAAGACGGCAACACGCGTCAGGTCTGCGAGTACGGTATGACTGGCGGTGCTGCGCCTTAAGTGTCTCTGTTCGGTCCAACCCCTGCCGTTAAGGTCCGGGTCGGAGCTTCCTCTATAGCGGACCATCAAGCGTCTGCTTCGTGCAAATCGCTCTGAGAATCCTTAGCAACTTTCGTCGAGTCGGACGCCAGGCGCTCTCTTGGTGGTAGACGCCCTGTCGTAAACCTGAGAGAGTGGCTGGGAATAGGCGCCGCGCCGGCGGTTTGCAAAAAGCGTGACCACGCTCTGCTTACTTCAGGCCCGCCCGGCGCAATGCATCGACGATCTCCGCTCGCTGCGCCGGGTCTGGGATCGAGTGCACGTAGGTGTTGTCGGTGGCAGTGATCTTGGGGTTGATCCCCAGGGCTTCCTTGCCTTGGGTCTTCGCTTGGTCTGTATTTCCGGCGAGGGCATAGTCCGCGGTCAAGCCCAGTTGGCACCAGATGAATTCTGGGATGCGCTCGACGCACTGGCGATGGGCCGGTATGGCTTCCTCGACCCGCTTGGAAAATAGGAGGCTGTCTCCCAATCCGCCGTAGAACCATGGCGGAGGGTACGGTTCGAGGCGAAACGCGCGCTGCATTAGCACAACGGCCTCGTCCGCCCGCCCGTTGTAGGCAAGGACCCATGCGCTCAACACGATAACGTTGGCATCATTTGGACTGACGGCCAGTGCTTTCTCGGCCTCGGCAAGGGCTTCGCGGTGCTGCTCCAGGGTCAACAACACGTTCGCAACCAGAGCGTGAGCCTCGCCCAGCGAGTCGTCGATGGCGATCGCCTTGCGTCCCCAGGCCAACGCTTGCTTGTAGGACTCCGTGGCGTCGTCGGTCCACCCCGCATCGCCCGCGCTATTGTGTGCCCACCCGATGTTGACCATAGCCATCGCGAACTTCGGATCGATTTCGAGAGCTTTCTCCGCCAGCTCCTTTCCTCTGGTGACGCCCTCCCGCGTATTGCTTGTTTGGAGATGACCTCCCTGTAAGAAAAGCTCGTACGCCTCGAGGCTGCGCGTCGATCTGCGCCACTTGCGAAGCTGCTCACCGGCAACCAGCTTCACGTCTAGCTCGGTGACGATCTTATCGGTGATGTCGTCCTGGATCGCGAAGATGTCGGCGCGGCTGCGATCGTATCGCTGCGCCCAGATATGGCGTCCCGTCTCGGCTTCGATGAGCTGCGCGTTGATGCGCACTCTGTCCGCGGTCCGTTGCACACTGCCCTCCAACAAATAACGAACGCCCAGTTCGCGGCCCACTTGCCGTGCGTCCACCGCCTTGCCCTTGTAGGCGAAGCTGGAGTTGCGGGCGATCACGAACAAAGCGCCCCACTTGGAGAGGTCGGTGATGAGCGTCTCCGTCAGGCCGTCCGAGTACCAGTCCTCGGCCGGGTTGCCACTCATGTTCTGAAAGGGCAGCACGGCGATGGAGGGTCTGTCGGGCAGATGGAGTGCAACGGTCGGCCCCGCAGTTGCCTTTGCCGGGAGGCGGTATGAATAGATCCCCACCGCTCCAATCAACACGATGGCCGCGGCCACAACGCCGATCACAGCGCGCTTCCAGATCGCTCGCTTGCGCTTTGGTTGGGAGGACGCCGAAACTGACGTACCTTCAGCCACCACCCGGTACGCCCTGACCAGTTCGGCGATATTCTTCACCTCCTGCTCACCCATGAAGTCGAAGCCAAGTTGGAGGCGGTTCTTTACCTGGTCAAACACGGTTCCGGAGACCGTGACACCACCGGGCTCCCCGATGCTTTCGAGGCGAGCCGCGACATTCACACCGTCGCCATACACAGTCCCGTCCGGCCTTTCGATGACTTCGCCCAGATTGACGCCGATGCGAAAGCGCATACGACGTGCTTCGGGAAGTGTCTCGTTGTGTTGAGCGAGCTCGCTTTGAATTTCGAACGCCGTGCGTACGGCTTCTGTAGCGGCCTCGAATACTGCGAGCACGCTGTCGCCTGCCATGTCTACGACACGGCCGTGATGAGCTTCGATCTTTTCGCGGAAGACGGCGCGGTACGCTTCGAGCGTGCGCACGGTGGCCTCGTCGTCGTCTTGCATCAGACGTGAGTATCCCGCGACGTCGGCGGCGAGAATCGCCTCGAGCTTTCGGGTGCCTCCCGGGTCGACCATAGTCGTGTAGCAGTGTGTGGTAACCCAGACGTGATCCAACCGGCTGCGTTAGAGCGTCCTCATGCCAACCGGTCGAAACTACCGAAACTGGCTTGCCCGCGGAAACTATGGGTCCTTTTGCTTACGTGGCGCTGTCTCCTACATTCGACACTTATGACAAACGCCGAAAGTCTGCTTTCGAATCTGACGACCGGTAGCTAGCGGTCGGCAGTTGCCATTGGCATAGGGCAGATGTCGGCCACAATTGCAGCCCTTCGAACGTCGCCCCAAATTTCATCGGAACCGGACACTCGTGCCACCGGGCGGTGGCGTCTGACTGTCCGGCGAAGAATTGCATCACAATGGCGCATAATCTCTGGCGCCAGCTGGAGCGCGAGCAGCGTGATCGAGACCGCCATTGTCGCTGAGAGCGGTCATTCGACGGTGCTGTCGACGCAAGGGAGTCGACCGAAGAACCGCAAGGCGGCCCGCAACTGGAGACAACAACCGCATTGGGGCGATACTTCTGCACGAGGAGGCAACAAATGAAACCCAAGACTCGCTTCGCGCTCTGGACTACAGCGCTGGGGCTGCTGCTGGCCGGATACGGCGCGCTGTTGCCCTCGCGGGCTGCAGGCGCAGAGCCATCGAAGGCGCAGATCACCGTCCTGTATGACGCCTTCGGCAAACCCTCGGCGATGGAGAAAGACTGGGGCTTCGCCGCGCTCATCGAGTACGGCGGCAAGCGCATCCTGTTTGACACCGGCGACAACCCTGACATCCTGGCCAACAATGCCAAAGCCAAGGGCGTGGACTTGTCGAAGCTCGACTTTGTCGTCCTGTCCCATCGCCACGGCGACCACATGGGTGGCATGGAGTACTTGCTAAGCGTCAACCCCACCGTCAGGATCTATGCCCCCAAGGAGAACTTCGGGGTGTATGGCTTCTCACTACCCAGTAGCTTCTACCGCAAGGACGAATCGCTGCCGGCGGAGCAGCGCTACTACGACGGTACGCCTCCATCCGTGATGAAGTTTGGTAGCGCCTGGCCCCGGGCCAACTTTGAGTTGATCGAGAAGACGACTGAAATCGCCCCCGGCATCCATCTGATCGCGCTGGTGTCCGACAAGCCCACCACGCTGGAACTACGCGAGTTGTCGCTTGCCATCGATACACCCGACGGCATCGTGCTGGTGGTTGGCTGCTCGCATCCGGGAATCGATAAGATCGTCGAAGCCGCCGCCTCGATCAGCCCGCGCATCCACCTCGTCGCCGGCGGATTTCATCTGGTGGTGGCCAAGGACGAGGAGATCGAAAGGATCGTTTCCAGCCTGCACGACAAGTGGGGCGTGGAGTACGTGGCACCCGGGCACTGTACGGGTGAGCCCACGTTCGCAGCGCTCAAACGAGCTTTTGGCGAGCGTTATCTGTACGCCGGACTCGGCACCACGATCGCGGTGGGTGTCAGACCGGGTCCACTCGACGGATCGGATCAGAGCGCAGCAACGGGGCTGGATGAGCACGACCTGGAAAGCTACCACCTGCTCTCCCGCCGCGAGGCAGGGGTTGCCATCATGAGTATTCTCGTCCGCCTTCGAGAACGACAAGGCAAACTTTGAGGTAACGCTCACAGGTCCGTGCAATGGCCAGACCAATACAAGAACCGGGCGCGAACTCGGCGACGCGATAGGCGCTGACCGGCCAACTCCGGCCGTTCGGGTCCGAGGCGGAATCTTCCCGTTAGCAGACGTCCATTAGCCGGCTGGACTCATCTGGGCGCCCCGAAAAGAGTCGCTCAGCTGATCACAGCGCGTAAGTGCCACAGCCGGCTACGTCTCGGCTTGGATGTCTCCGGAGCGCGTAGCAGCCACGGCCTGAGAAGCGGGCGACTCGGTGAGGCCGCATTGCCCGGTGGCGTGCGCGATGCGGAGAGGCAGGGCAGCTGCCCCAGGAGCAGCCGCCGATATGGCGAGAAAATCCCTCTGGCTGCGATTCCGCCGGGCCATTCTCACACCTCGTCTTAGATCACTGTTGGCAGTTTCCACCCCATTTGAACAAGCTCATCTTGCCGTCCTGCGCGACCATCTTGGTCCACCCCGAGCTACGCATACCGGCCCACTTGCCCGTTCCACCGACGTCCTTCCACATCCCCGATTGGGGCGTTGACTCCCACTGGATGTACTCCGTGTCGCCGTCCTTGTCCTTGTAGGCGCAAAAGCCCCATCCCCTAGACTTTCCGTCGGATGTGACCA
>DATJVW010000325.1:0-3533 GCA_035501675.1 Burkholderiales bacterium | reverse complement strand
ATTCCGTCGCCGAGATAGCCGACGACATGGCCCTTGCGCCGCAAGGCAGCGATAACGCGGGACTTTAGGGGCGGGGTGACCCGGCAGAACAGAGTCGTTCCGTCGACCCTGGCCTCCAGCGCCTCGTCGGTCAGACTCGCGAGTTCCGGGCCGGTCAGCGTCCCGGTGATGTCGAGACCGAGCGCGCTGCACACATGCCGGGTGACCTGCTCATTGTCGCCGGTCACCACCTTCACGGCGACACCGAGCTTGGCAAGGGCCGTCAGCGCCTCTTGGGCCCCGGCCTTCGGCGGGTCGAGGAAGGCCAGGAAGCCGGCGAAGGTCAGCTCGGTCTCGTCGGCAACACTCGCATGCTGGCGGTCCGCTTCGACCTCCCGCCATGCGACCCCCAGGACCCGGTATCCCTCGGCGCCGAGGGCGTTGAACGTCGCCTCGGCGGTCTCGCGCGCCGTGGTATCCAGCCGACACGGCGGCGACCCTTGCTGCTCGTAGCGGGCCGAGAGCCCGAGGACGTCTTCCGGCGCTCCCTTCACAACGATGAGACGCTGGCCTCCGCCTTCGATGAGGATCGAAACCCGGCGCCGCTCGAAATCGAACGGCACTTCGTCGATCTTGCGCCAAGCTGTGAGCTCAATCTTGCCGGCGGCGAGGATCGCCTCGTCCAGGGGACTCTTGATCCCGGTCTCGAACGCGGCGTTGAGCTGTGCCATCTGCAGAACCGAGTCGCTGTCCCTCCCGCCCAGGTCCACTTCCCGGACCAGCTTGATGTGGGCCTCGGTCAGCGTTCCGGTCTTGTCGCTGCACAGTACGTCCAAGCTGCCGAGATCGTCGATGGCGGACTGACGCTTCACGATGACCTGCTTGCGCGACAGGCGAATCGCGCCACGCGCCAGGGTCACCGATACGATCATCGGCAGCAGCTCAGGTGTGAGTCCAACGGCGAGCGCCAGCGCGAACAGGAACGATTGAAGCAGCGGTCGATGGAGCAAGAGGTTTACGAGGAGCACGAACAGGACGAGCAGCACCGTGAGTCGCACGATCATCATCCCAAAATCGTGGATGCCGACTTCAAAGGCGGTGGGCGGGGACGGCTTCTGGAGTGCGCCCGCGATCGAGCCGAGCTGAGCTTTGCGCCCCGTCGCCAGCACTAGGGCCTTGGCGGTTCCGCTCACGACCGAGCTTCCCATGAACACCAGATTGCGCGGGAAGGCGCTCGCGGACGGGGCCTCGGCGGCGGCTGGCGCGGTCTCCTTCTCGGCCGGATAGGGCTCGCCCGTAAGAAGCGCTTCGTTAACGTAAAGGTCACGGGCTTCGATCAAGCGGCAATCGGCGGGCACGAGGTCGCCGGCCGCGAGAAGAACGACATCGCCAGGCACGATCTCCGCCGCAGGGATGTCGATTGGCTGTCCGTCGCGAAGCGCCTTGGCGGTAAGCGAGACCTTCTCGCGCAGACACTCAGCCGCGTTTTCGGCGCGCTGCTCCTGCGCCACGTCAAGGATCACGGACGTGAGCACAATGACCGTGATGATGACGAAGCTAGGGACATCCCCAGTGAACGCCGATACGACCGCCGCGAAGAGCAGAACCAGGACCAACGGATTGCGAAAGCGTCCGACAAAGTCGCTCAGCAGGCGCTTCGATGAGGCGGAGTCGATCCGGTTCGGGCCAACCGTCTTAAGGACAGCCGCGGCGTCGGACGTGGTCAGGCCGGTGTCGGTGGAATGCAGCTGTTTCAGCAGGTCGGCGAGCGGGACGCCGGCCAGGTCCGTTGGTCCCGACGCCGCCTGCTTGGCTTCGCCCTTGGCCGGCGCCCCCTCCGCGGGTTGCGCAGTGGCTGCATTGGGGGTGAGGGAGCGCGGTTGGTTCATGTTCCCTCTATGCGCACGCGCGGGTGGCGTCTACGGACCGCTGGCAGTCAGATGAAGTATCGTGTCCAGGATTGCTCTACATCGAACGCGAATTACAGTAACTCCCATGATCCACTTGGCGTCCCGGCCACCGCATTGCCGCTTCCGCCACTTTCGCTCCGTCAGGCCTGTGACTTTCCTCTTCGATCGTTCCCTATCGTTGTGCCGTAGTACGAGGGCAAGGGGCAATCCTAAACTCTAACTTGGTCATCTCTTGCGCACTGCCGTTACTTCGGTTTACCCCAGTCCGCCAGCCCCGTTGAAATGATCCTCAACCACGCCCTCAGGCATTACCCGCGAGACTCACGTCCGTGAGACCGCCCCCCTGATGCAAGCTGCTTGAGCCGCACGCCCAGCGCGATCAGCAGAAAGCCAAACAGGATCGCGTAGGCTCCAATCACCCAGATCACAGCCAGCGCCCCGGCTCCGGGTTGTGCAAACATGGCAATGCCGAAGATCACCGAGAGCAACCCCGAGAGCCCAAGCCACCATTCACCCTCAATGACCTTGCGCAGCCGAACTGCGGCGACAATCTGAAAGATGCCCATCACCACGGCCCAGGCCGCAATGATCATCAGCAGCGTGAGCGCTGTGATCGCCGGCCACATGAAGGTCACCACGCCTGCAGCGATGCCGAGCAGGCCGACGATCACCAGCGACCAGAACGGTTTGCCTTGATCGCGCACTTGCCATGCGGCGATCAAAGCGAGCACGCCGTCGGCCAGTGCGTAGGCGCCCCACACGATGACCAGTGCGGCCAGCGTAATGCCGGGCCAGGCAAAGGCCACCACCCCGAACAGAACCGCAACCACACCGCGGAACACGATCCAACCCCAGTTGCGGCCCAGATACTCGAGCATTTCGGTCTGCATAATCTCCTCCTTAGGCAGGGGCGCTTGTCCGAACATGCTTTCGCAGCCCAACCACGCCCTGCAATGAATGCACCCGATCCGGCTTCGCTAGCGCTGTTAGCCCTTGCTGTATTTGAATTCGGGCATCTGCTTGAGCGTGTCCTTGGTCGCGCCGGGCAGAATGATCTTGGGCGTGACTTGAGTGAACTGTTGGATCGGAATCGCTACGTGGTGCCTACCCATACCCAGGAATCCACCCACGTCGATGATGGCCACGGACAAGCTCCCATCTGGGGCGATGATCAAATCGCCAACCTTGCCGACCTTCTGATTGCTGTCGTTGTAAACATTCGCATGAAGCAGCTTCGAAGCACGCCACCCATTGGCGACGATGTCGACCTGCTCGACGGCGACGCCGAGTGTGACTTTCCCGGCAACCGGGGCGTTCGTCTGTTGCGGCATTGCGCTGCCGATCAACGCAACACTGCAGAAGGCAAACAAGACCGCTCTTCTGGCGATATTTGGGTTCATGGCCTCACTCCTGGTTTTGATGAACTCGGGTACGTTGATGAATCGATGGCCTCGGGTCCGCACCTTGCGCCAGCTTCACACTGCCAGCGCCTGCTTTGTGAGCTCCCAGGCCTGGTGCAGCTTGTCGATGCGCTGCTTCGAATCGGACCGGACCTGTGCGATACGTGCTTCGAGCTTGGCCTTCGCCTCGCCGTGCGCCTTGGCCACGTGCCCCTGCAAGTACTTGATCTTGGCGGCGGTCTCT
>DATJVW010000324.1:0-19060 GCA_035501675.1 Burkholderiales bacterium | reverse complement strand
TGGCGGCGCAAGGTAAGAAGACCTTCTTCTCCTACCCGGGCGCGACAGGAAACATCGAGCCGGTTGGGGAGAGCCCGCCCGTGACACCGCGGCTCATCGAGCACGGACATTGGGTGTTTCGCGGGATGTGCATCGGCTGTCACGGCGTCAAGGGTGACGGCAACGGCGGGGTGTGGGAGCTGGGAGAGAAGTATGCAAAGATCCACAAGCTTCCCAGGAAGCCGCGTGATTTCACTGCGGCGGTGTTTAAGATCCGCTCCACGCCGAGCGGATCGCTGCCCATGGACAAGGACCTGTTCCGGGCCATGTCGCGCGGCCTGGTCCCGGACCAGGACATGCCCGCTTTCAAGTTCCTGCCGGAGCGAGACCGCTGGGCGGTGATCGCGTACATCAAGAGCCTGTCCAAGCGATGGGAGGAGGAGAAGGGCTTCCAGGAGGCCCCGATCCAAGTCGGCCAGCCCCCGATCCCGGACGAGGCGATGATCCAAGCCGGCAAGCTCGTCTATGCCGAGATGAAATGCGCCAAGTGCCACGGCGAGCTCGGCAGGGGCGACGGGCCGTCGGCACCGGAGCTGACCGATGACAATGGTCTATCGATCAAGCCGCGCGATTTCACCGACCCCAACCAATTCGTGGGGTCCAGCGAACCGAGAGGCATCTATCAGACCTTCACCACCGGACTGGACGGCACGCCCATGCCGACTTTTGCGGATTTCCTTCCGGAGGACAAGCGCTGGCAGTTGGTCTGGTACGTGATGTCTTTGCGCCCGAGCTTCGACCTCGAGAAGACGCGCGAGGAGATGCAGCGCGAGCGCGGCGGAAAGTTGGTCCAGGCGGGCCCCGCCTCGGGAAAATGACATGGGCCCCGTTCAGCGGTGCAACGGTCACGGCCGTGGTGGTGCCCGCGGGCGTCGGCTTGGCGGCGGTGTTGGCCTGGCTGATCACGGATATCAGTCCCGGCGACGCCCCAGAGCTTCCTGCTATGGAGCGCGAGCAGGCTGCGCCCCAGGCGCAGTTGGAGTACGATTTGGATCCGGTGTCGGTCGAGCAGGGTCGTGTTTACTACGCGCAGCTCTGCATTCCCTGTCACGGCGTGCGCGGGGACGGGTTGGGCGAATGGGCCTACCGGGTGGTCCCGCGCCCGGCGAACCTCACCGACAGCCGCACGCGCAAGCGCTCCGACACGCAGCTGTACGAGATCATCAGCGAGGGGCTGCGCGGGACGGCGATGATCGGCTGGAAACGCCAGCTTTCGGAGGCCCAGCGGCGGCTGCTCGTCGTGTATGTCCGCAGCTTGAGCCGTGCCGGCAGCGGGAAAGTGCAGCATGAGTAATCTTGCCGAGGTGCCTCGCCGTCTATCGACGGAGCCGGCCAAGGTCCCGCCCGCGGAGGCGGCAATCCCGCAGCCGGGCGATGCTACCTCGGTCGTCCGGTTCTTCGTGCTGTCGGTCACCAACCTGTTCATCGGCACCGTGCAAGGCGTGGTGCAGACTTTCCCCGGGGTGAGTCAGTGGCTCCGGGCGGCGGGCCCTGCAGGGCACCTGATCGATCCACTGGCCCACGCCCATATCAACCTGGTCGGCGGGGTCACCACAGGACTGATGGGCGTGTTCTATTACGTCCTGCCGCGTCTGCTGAACCGGCCAGTCTACAGCCCGGTCCTGGCCGCGACCTCGTTCTGGTTCTCGGCGATCGGCGTGACCACCTTCTACGTCTCTCTGGTGATCCTCGGCCTGATCGAGGGCAATCTGATCCATGCCGGGATGACCTACGCCCAGGCGCTCGAGGCGGTGGGGCCCGTTCACCATGTGCTGATCATCACCGGCGCGCTGCTGATGGGCCTGGGCTACTGGACCTACATCACCAACATCTACCTGACCGTATTTCGAAAGCGCGGAGGTCGACCCCATGCATCGGCTGCTTAGCATGCTCTACAGCGGATTCATCGTGGGGTTGGGGCTCGGAACCGTGTTCCAGCTCTGCCTCCTGCCTTTGATGGGCATGCGCAGCTACGAGGACTGGACCGGGTTGCTGGCCTGGGGTTTCGCCATCAGCATCGGGACCGGCATCTTGTCCGCACTGAGTTTCTGGTTCATGACCGTGGTCATGGCCCGCCAGGGCAAGTGACGCCCATATCGTCGCGGGCGCAGAAGAGCGAGGAGCAGAACATGATCGTGAGACTGCTGAGAGAGAACGACTACCAGGAAGGCACCGCGGCGAAGCATTTCTTCTTCTCCGCGATCGTGATGCTGAACATCGGCGTGCTCATGGCGTTGGGCACCTCCATGCGTCTCGCCTGGCCCGATATCTTCCCCAACAACATTCCCTGGCTGCATTTCGGCCGCATCCGGCCCGTGCACGTGCACTTCGTGATCTTCGGCTGGATCTCCATGGCGTTCGCCGGCGCCATGTGCTACATGACCCCGGCGCTATGCAAGACCAAGCTGTGGAGCGAGAAGCTCGGTGTGTGGAATTGCTGGGCCTGGAACGTGGCCATGGCCCTGATGTTCTTCACCCTGATCAACGGCATGACCACAGGCCGGGAGTACCAGGACCTGATTTGGCCGTTGGACGCCTACATGCTGATCTTCGTCTTCGCGCCGCTCGCGGTGAACATCTGGATGACTATGCTCACGCGCCAGGTCGAGGGCCTGTATGTCACCCTGTGGTTCTTCGGCGCCTCGCTGCTGTTCATCGAGGTGACCTACTTCATCGGCGCAATCCCCGATTTCTTTTCGGTCACGGGACTGAGTGAGGCGTACATGACCTGGTGGCACGCCCACAACATCCTGGGGCTGTGGATCACGCCGGTATCGGCAGCGATCGCCTACTACCTCATCCCGAAGGCCTCCGGCAATACGCTCTACAGCCACAAGATCGGCCACCTGCATTTCTGGTCGATCGCCGCCTTCTACTCGACCCCGGGCGCCCATCACTTGATGAGTGCGCCGATCCCGGAATGGCTGAAGTCGTTTGCCTCGGTGTCGGGCGTGCTGATCATGATTCCGGCGCTTGCGTTCGTCGTGAACATGCTCATGACGATGAAGGACAAGTGGTGGATGTATACCAAGAGCATTCCGCTGCAGTGGGCGCTCACGGGGGTGCTGTTCGCCATCCCACTCAACATCCAGGGCGCTTTCCAACAGACCCGCGCCTTGAACTGGTACATCCACGGCACTCACTGGATCGTAGCGCACGCTCACCTCGCGCTGCTCGGCTTTTCCAGCTTCATCGAGATCGGCGCGGTCTACTATGGCCTGCCCAAACTGCTCAAGCGCGAGCTGTATAGCGAGAAGCTCGCGAGAGTGCACTTCTGGATGATGGCGATCGGCTTCCTCGGATTCTGGGCCGTACTGACCGCCGCCGGGCTCGTGCAGGGCGCCGCCAAGGTCTACGAAATCCCGTACATCCAGTCCGTGATCGCCACCCATCCGTACATGGTCGGTCGCGTGCTCTTCGGGTCGCTCATCATCTTTTCGCAGCCGATCTTCCTATACAACATGTGGATGACCGCGCGCTACGGCAAGAAGATCGTCACCGAACCTCAGGTGCGGCCACTGGCTGCCCCCGCGGGCGCCTGAGCGGGGCGGAGAACAACCATGCCCAAGTACGTTGTCGGTGCAGTCCTTGTAGTGCTAGTGTTCTTCATCTCGATCGCCATCACCGTGGTCGGCGGAACGACTTACATGAATCAGATTCCGGGCTCCGAGCTCGCCAAGCAAAAGGAGCGCATCTATGGCGATGCCGGATGGTCCATCCGCGACCCGTGGATGACGGGCAAGAATGCGCCCACTCTGGCCGGCAAGGGCAAGACCATCTTCATTCGCGAGGGCTGCTGGTGGTGTCATACGCTGCTGCCCGAGCAGACGCAGGACTGGACCTACTTCGGTGCGCCGCCGACAGCGGGAGATATCCAGTTCGAGTCGCCCAGCCTATTCGGCTCGGATCGCAAGGCTCCGGACCTGCTGCACATCGGGAGCCGCAACCATGTGAAGGCCTGGCATTACGTCCACCACCGCAACCCGCGGGCGGTGACGCCCGGCTCGATCATGCCGGCGTTTCAGCACCTGAGCGACGAAGATATCGACGCTATCGTGGCATTCCTGGAAAGTCTGAAGTGAGGTGATCGTGGAGAACCCCGTCCAACGCGACGAACCCGCGGGCATGGATGAGCTGGAGGACAAAGGCGCGGTCTTCGGCCGATTCTCGGACGAGGACTATGACGGCATCAAGGAAGGCAACGGCAAGATTCCATGGTGGCTGGTCATGATCGTGGCGGTCACGGTATTCCAGGCCTTCCTCTGGACATTTCCCTGGCCCGGCTTCGGGCAACGCTACGAGACCGTCACCACGACGTTCGTGAGCAGCACGGGCGCGCAACCGTGGTGGGACTGGGGCTATTACATGATCCTGATCCAGATCGTGGTCGTGCTCTCGGGGATCGCCGGGGTGGTCTGGCTGATCAACGTGCAGAAATGGAAAGAACAGAACAAGGAGCAGAAGCGGCAGGACCGCACAGTCTAGCGTGCCGTTAAGTGGGACTGACGGACAAGATATCGACACTCATATTCGCGCTGATCGTCATTGCGGTCGGCGCGTTTCTGACCATGTCGCGCTTCTTTGTGGGCCCGCTATCGCAGCTCACGCGCGGTGAGCGGATCATCCTGGGCGTGAGCTTCGTCGGGGTCCTCGGTGTGATGGTGTATGCAGCAGTCGAGCTTCTGTTCCATTTCGTGTTCTAGTCCCAGCGCTGCGCCCGTAGACGGTGATCTGTACGATGCGGGCTAGTTTGACGGTGGGGAATTCGCGAGTGCCGCACGGCGCGTGCCACGGCAGAATCGGGTGCTGGCGATGACGAAGTGGAAGCTTGGCGAGAAGTTGACGTTCGGATTCGCAGCACTGGTCTTGCTGGCCGCGCTCGCTAGGGGGTTCAGGCAGATGCACGAGCACGAACCGAGCAAGCCTCGCGACTACTACGAGTGGAGCCAGGCCGGCCTGGACGGCCATGCGTTATACCGGCGCATGGGCTGCAACAGTTGCCACCGCGCGATGGGGGTGGGAGAAGTGGGCGTGGCGCCGGTCCTCGACGGCGAGGGTACCCGCCGCTCGCGCGAGTGGCTGGAGCGTTACCTGCAAGACCCGGGCGCGGTGGTGCCCCATACCGCTCATGACGGCAGCCTGGGGCCGGACTTCCGCCAGCTCGCGCCGGAGGAACGCGCCGCGCTGGCCGCGTTCCTGATGGGCCTGAAGGCCAACCCGGGTTCGCCGAATTATCCCGTCCCGCCTGTTGCGGGCACTGGGGCGCAGCACTAAGACAGGAGGCGTGATGAGTAGCGACGTTCTGATTCCTTACATCTGGGCCGCAACGGGGCTCGTCAGCCTGGTCGCGATCGTGCTGCTGATCTACTGGGCGTACACGGACCATCAATTCGACGAGAACATCAAGTACCAGATCTTTACGGAGGGCGACGACGACCGTTACGGAAGGCCTCGCACGCGCTAGCCGTGCCACTGCGCCCGGGCGAATGGGTCGTTCTCGCCGGCTCAGGGCTGATCGCGGCGTTTGCGGCGCTCGTAGGCATGCTGATCTATCTGAAGCCGCCGCCGGTGGAATATCGGTACGTGGAGAACGCCGTGACGCGTGACGGGGAAGCGATCTATCGGCGGGAGGGATGCAACTCCTGCCACAGCTTGTTCGGCAACGGCGCCAGCTATGGACCCAGCCTCGACGGCGTGGGCAGCCGTCGCAGTGCGCAGTGGCTGCGGCAGTACCTGCAGGACCCGAAGCCGGGCGTGAGCGACAAGCCGTACCGGCTGAAGATGCCCTCGTACCGCAGCCTGAAAAGCGTGGAACTGGACGCGCTTGTGGCCTATCTCCAAGGGCAGCGCGCGCTGGGTCAAGACGGCGCGCTGATCAGCGCACCTGGGGGACGCTAGCGTGCCCGCGGGCTTGAAGACTGATACTGCTTGTTCTTGTCGTAGAGGCCGGTTCCGATGCAAGCCCAGGGTACTATAGCCAGCAAGACCGCCCCGCCGACGCCAAAGATGAACAATGCGATTCTGGCAGCGACTGACAGCTCATGCATGGACGTTACTCCGGGAGATGAGAAGCGGGCGCACTCTTTCTAACCCTTTTCGGATGGTGTGTCAATGTCATCGACGTTAAGCAAGTTGCTCATCCTCCTCGCGGCCGGGGCAGTCCTGGTGTCCTGCAAAGGCGAGGGAGGCTTGACGGCAAAGGTGCGAGCCGGCGACCTCGCGCCCAAGAGCCACAACCGGGTCGTGCTGCGCGACGACGATTGGCAGGAGGTGTCGACGATGGACACCAAGGTCCGGCTATATCGTTGGCGTATCGCCGACCTGATCGAGCAGCACAAACCCTTTCTGGTGGTATTCGGAACGCCTCAGCATTGCACCATGTGCGTGGATCAGCTCACTCGCGTGGCTGTGTTGGAAGAGAAGTACGGCAATCGTTTCGCGTTCATCCATGTCGACGGCTACAAAGACAATGCCGTATGGGTCGAGTGGGGAGTGAAGGGTGAGCCCTGGACCTTCCTGGTCGACGGTAAGGGCGTGGTACGCAAAGTATTCCCGGGTCAAACCGAGATTTCGCTCATCGAAGAAGAGATCGACAGCCTTCTTAAGGAGACGGCGTGAGCCTGCATTGGCCCGACCGGGCACTGCCGATCACGATCTCGCGGGTTCACGTGCTGGCACGCGAGCAAGCCTGGCTCGCGGCCGGCTGGCTCGCAACAGTGGCCCCAGATCCGGCCATGGCCGCAAACCCATACTCATATGCGAAGTTTTCTCTGGAAGTGCCTTGGACGCTGTACTTCGTGTTCCTCTCGCTGATTTCGTTGCCGTTCGCGGTGATGATCCTGCTCGCCTGGCGGCGCGGACGCAGCGAGGAAGAGTCGCGGACACCCGACACCGGGAGTCAGCCAGGACCGCAGAGCCTCACAGAACATGAACGATCCTCATGAAGCGATTTCTGCGCTACATCCTCCCGCTGATCCTGGTGGTGGTGTTCGCCGTGGTTGCGCTGTTCGTGCTCAACGCATTCGAGGTCACAAACCTGATGCAGACCGAGAAGCGGGCGGGGCCGACCCTGCTCAACCCCTAGACCGCGCTAGATCAGGGGCCGGCCAGCTGCAGAGACTTCGCCTCCCCGGAATCGAAGCTGAGCATGCGGACCGTGTCGCCACGCCCAGGCATCCAGACGTGCAGGCGATACCTGCCCGGCGGAATATCACG
Source organism: Burkholderiales bacterium (assembly GCA_035501675.1). Classification (GTDB taxonomy): domain Bacteria; phylum Pseudomonadota; class Gammaproteobacteria; order Burkholderiales; family SHXO01; genus SHXO01. The sequence goes on along the minus strand of DATJVW010000324.1, from coordinate 11,806 downwards.
CAGCGTTGCCTCGCCCGCGGTCCATAACACAGCGTGGTAGGGGCCCGACGGAACGAACAACCAGGCACGCATCCAGGGATGGAAGTCACAGCGAACCTCGAAGATTCCCGGACGCGCCAGCACCTTGTGCACGCGCACACCGGCGAGCGGGACGGCGACGTTGAACAGCGTCCGTCCAGCCTCGAACACATGGGTGTTGTGCGGAATGGGGTCTTGGTTCCCGACCTCGACGCTCGCCGCGAGCGGGGCAATTTGGAACCTCGGCTGGAAGCTGCTGTTGACGCTGGTGATGCGCACCGTCGCGTTGGGATCGGTCTGTGTTTCCGGACCGGCCAGCCGAGGAACGTCCAAGTACACCACCAACGGCGCAGACGGCACGGCGTCGACGCGCAGATCGAGTGTCGCCGAACGCGGGTTGACCCAGCCCAGCGGGTTAGGAACGTAGCCCAGGCGCGCGTACGCGACGATCACGGCCGTGGCCGCGCACGCAGTGAGAGCGCCCGCACCGACCCCGAGCATCCGCAGCCAGCGCCTTGGTGCGCGAACTGCGGGTCCAGGGGCCCCGCGCTTTCGGCGCGCCTGCTGGCGCAAAAGCAGATACAGCAAACGCAGCATGGAAGCTATTGTAGCGAGCGATGAACGCAGTCACTAGCCTGCAGGTGGAACCAGTCCCCGTCTATCTGCCTCAGGGCAATGAGGTGGAGGTGTTCCAGTGCGCCTATAGGCGGCGCCTGCCCGTTCTGCTCAAAGGCCCGACCGGGTGCGGAAAGACGCGCTTCGTGCGCCACATGGCCGCGGTCTTGAGCCGGCCGCTCTACACCGTGGCGTGCCACGACGAGCTGTCGGCTGCGGATTTGGTGGGGCGGTTTCTCATCCGCGGCGAAGAGACGGTGTGGCAGGACGGGCCGCTCACGCGCGCGGTGCGCGACGGAGGGATCTGCTATCTCGACGAGGTGGTCGAGGCACGCAAGGACACGACTGTGGTCCTGCATCCGCTCACCGACGACCGGCGTGAGCTATGGCTGGAAAAGACCGGAGAAGTCGTCGCCGCGCCTCCCGAGTTCATGCTGGTCGCCTCCTATAATCCCGGCTACCAACATGTGTTCAAGAACCTCAAGCCGAGCACGCGTCAGCGCTTCGTGGCGCTCACGTTCGACTACCCCGAGGCCGAGCTGGAGGCTCGCATCGTCGTGCAGGAGTCCGGCCTGGACCAGACGCGGGCGCGACGACTGGTGGAGCTGGGCCGGCGATTGCGCGATGTCGCCGGCCACGACCTCGAGGAGGTCGCCTCGACGCGGCTGCTGGTGCACGCTGCGCAGTTGATGACCGACCGGCTGAGTCCCTTGCAAGCGTGCCGGGTCGCTCTGGTGGAGGCGCTTTCCGACGACCCGGCGATCCGCGAGGGAGTGCTGGAAACCGTGCGCGCGTACTTCGAGGTCTGAAGCATGCACGCAGGCCTTGGCAGCGCGCTTTGGTACGGGCTCCAAATCGGACTCGCCGGCCGGTTGCGCTATCCGCAAGCGGCGGTCTCGGTGAGCGAGCTGGAGCGCGGGTTGGAGCTGCATTACCACAGCCTGGGCGGCGCGCTCGCACGGCGCGTGGTCGGCGACGCCGGATCGCAGCGGCGCAGTCTGGTCAAAGCGGTCTTGTCCGACGGGATGCTCGATTTGATGGCGTGGCTCGACCAGGAGCAAGTGCATCTGCCGAGGGTCGTCGACCGGTATCCCACACGTGCGCTCAACCGCGAGCTCTACTTCTGGCTCGCGGCCTTCCTGGCGCACGAGCATCCCGATGCGGACGATCGCTCGCTGCCCTTGGGCATACGCCATCTGCTGCGTGGCTGCGCAGCGAGCATCCGGCTCGCGCAACGTTATCCGCCGCTCGGAGAGCGCTACCTCAGGCTGTGTGCTGCCGAGCTCGAGCAGCGAGCGAGCGTACTGCCGAACTGGGATGCCGCTTCGACGCACCCGGTGCTCGTGCTGGAGGCTGCCATACGCTACGCACTCGGAAGCTCCGAGCCCCCGCGCGACGAGTGGTTGACGCGGGCGGTCGACGCTGTTCGGTGCGGGGCCCCGGTGCCGACATCTCCGCCGCAGCATAGTCATATGGTGCTGCCGTTCTTGCCGGTCGCTCTCTGGGGTCATCCGGCGATCTCGCTGCCCGGGTTGAGGTTGTTGCAATTCAAACGCCGCATGCGTCGCAGAGATCGCGGCACAAGCAAGGCACTCGCGCGCCCGCGGTTCGATCCGATGCACCGCCCCGAACCGGTGACAGGTCCCGCCGCTGAAGGGCAGTTCGTCTATCCCGAGTGGCAGTATCAGCGCCGCGCCTATCGGCCCGATTGGTGTGTCGTCACGGAGCGGCTACCCTCGAGTGACAGCCGCGCCAGGTCCGACCGCTCTCTCAGCTCGCTCGCCGCGCAGGTGCGGCGTCAGTTCGAGGCGTTACGCCAATTGCCGGGGTGGAACCGGCGCCTGGAAAGCGGAGATGATTTGGATTTGGAGGCCTATGTCGAATCGCTAACCGACGCGCGTGGCTGCGGCCGCCGCAGTTCCCGGGTCTATCGAGAGCGCGCGCGACGCTGGCGCGACCTCTCGGTGGCCGTGGTCATGGACAGTTCACGTTCCACCGAGGCGTGGGTGGGGCAAGATCGCGTCATCGGGATCGCGCGCCGCTCCATGCTCGTGCTCGCCGAAGCGCTGGCGGCGGCCGCGGACGATTTCGCTCTGTTCGCGTTCGCCAGCGACAGCCGTCTTCGCGTTACGTGCTACCGGATCAAGGACTTCACTGAGGCGTATGGCGAATCGGCGCAGCTGCGCATCTGTGCGTTGCGCGCGCACCAATACACCCGTATGGGAGCGGCGATCCGGCACGTGGGTGCTCGCCTGGCGTGTCGTCCGCACGCGCAGAAACTTCTTCTGGTGCTGACGGACGGCCGGCCGAACGACCCTGCGGACGGATACGAGGGGCGGTACGCTCTGGAGGACGCGCGCCGTGCACTGCTCGAACTGCGCGTACGAGGGGTGCACTGCTTCGGATTGACGATCGATCAGCGCGGGAGCGAGTATCTGCCGCACCTATTCGGCGCCGGCCACTACGCGGTGTTTGCCGATCCGCGTTTGCTGCCACGGGTCTTGCCCCGGCTTTACGCGCGCATCACGGCGCGCGCGGCCTAAGTCGATCCTCTCACGCACATGGTGACTAGCAACGTGGAATCGACCGAAAGTCATCCAGCTTCAGCGAAGCGCATGCCACGAACGGCGGCCTCTCTTCACGTGCGCGGCGCAACGCGGGGCATCGCCGCGTTCCTGATCGCCCTGATCGGCACCACCGTGGCGCTGGCGGAGCCGGCCGGACCCCAGCGCACGAACCGCGTCACGGCTGGGTGGCCGATCGAGGACTTCGTGCTGACCGATCAGCACGGCGGCGCCTTCACACGGGCGCAGTTGATCGGGAAGTGGACGTTCGTGCTGCTCGGCGACGGCCATTGCGGTGAGCCGTGCGCGGCTGCGCTTACGGCGCTCACGGGTATGCGCCAGCGCATCTCCGGAACCACGAAGGTGGAGACCACACAAGTCCTATTCGTCTCGGTGGCAGGGGACTCACCGGGTGAGTTGCGCCGCTATCTGGCGCCCTATGACGAGCACTTTGTCGGTGTGAGCGGCCCGCCGCAGACCGTTGCGAAGCTGGCTGATGAGCTGGGCGTGGCCGATGCCGTGCCGGCGTCGTCGAGCGGGGCCCCGGGGCAAGGCTACACGGGCGCACTCGCGCTCGTCGATCCGGACGGCATCGTCTGGGGTCAGTTCCTGCCGCCTTTCGACGCGACGATGCTGACGGCGCGCTACCTAAAGACGCGCATCGGCCACTGACATCGGCGCCGGGTAGAGGAAACCGTGTTTTCGCGCGCAATAGCCTCGGCGATTCGCGGGGCCAGACCGGTTCACGTGTGGGTTGCCTCCGGCATCGTGCTGCTCGCAATCGGCGTGGCGTCGTGGCTGTTATGGCGCCCGGCGGAGAAGCCGCAGGCACATTTCGTCGAGGTCGCCGACAGTGCTTACATTTTGCCGAAGCCCGATCCCGTGGCGACGTTCAAGCTCGTGGACCAAAACAATGTGAGGTTCGACAACTCGGCGCTGTTGGGCAAGTGGAGCTTCCTCTTCTTCGGGTTCACTCACTGCCCCGACCTTTGCCCCACCACGCTCGCGGTCTTCAACCAGGTCCACCGGCTGCTCGGCCAGCGCCCGGAGGGCGTACACGACGTGCAGTTCGTGTTCGTTTCCGTCGACCCGGAGCGCGATACCCCGCGGCTGTTGAAGGACTACGTCAGTCACTTCAACTCGGAGTTCGTGGGCGTGAGCGGCGACGGCACGGAGCTCGCGCGGCTCACCGACTCGCTGGGCGTGGTATACGCCAAAGTGCCGGGGCCCAGCTCCGGGGAGTATTTCATGGATCACTCATCGGCAGTGTTGCTGATCGATCCGCAGGGCAGGTTCAGGGGCGTGTTTGCCGCACCACACACCGCGCAAAAGATCGTGGCAGGCTTTACTGCGATCCGGGAGCAAAAGGGGTGATTCCGCCGCGCGGCGGCTCAGATGGTGACTTCGTCGGTCTGGGTATCTCCAATATTGTCTGTCCAGGTTATCTTAAGCTTTCCGCCTTTGGCCGCGCCGTTGAATCGGAAAGCGAGATAGGGGTTACGCGAGATGGCACGACCCCATTGCGCGGACAACACGGTTCGGTCGCCGTAGGTGACGCTGAGCAGTTGGATGAAGTGGGCCGGCACGAGATTGCCGTCCGCGCCTTTGCGTAGCCCCGTCTCCATCGGGTGACTGATCAGCATGCGGATCAGCGCGACGTCCCCGTCGAGGGAGGTTCGTACCTTTATGGGATTCGGCATTTCCGGTGTCAGGTCTACTGACGCTCGCGTTCAGCCGCCGCAGCCGCCGACCGTCACTTTGACTTCCCTCGCACGATAATAGAACTTGTCGTGGGACTTCACCAGGGCGTAGACGTTACAGGTCTGGGCCATTTTCACGCGCGTCTGAATCTCCGGCAGCGTGCCTCTTGGAATGGTGAACGTGCCCGCGAGCACATCGGGATTCTTCTCAACCAAGATGCTGATCGACTCGGTGTCGGGAAGCGCGCTCGAAATCTCGATCGGCACGATGGCACCGTTCTCGACGATCTCGGGCCCGCTCAACGTGATGAGATCGCTTTGCTGCGGCGGGCTCCCGCCTAGCAGTTGAAAGAAATCGTCCAGGCTCCGGCTGGCAAACGCGGCCTGGTTCCACTCTTCGGCCGTGGCGAAGCCAGGCAGCAAGCCGGCTGCCGCCATCAGGGGCAGCAAGCTCAGCCCGCCGCTCGAGCGAAGAAAGCGTCTTCTATCCTTTCGCATGCCGATACTCTTACGACCCGCCGAGAAACGAAACTGCACACGTTGAGGTTGTTGGCGCAACGGCGTTCATCTTACCGGCTGTGTCTGTGGTGCGGGAAGGGGTCACGACCGGCACTCGCGGGCAGAGGCGCCTGCACCGAATCGAGCAGGTCAGGGTGTCGACCTCTGGCCCCGAGCCCATAGCAGCGACGTGAACTGCTGCCTTTCCTCGAAGAGCACACTAGCGCCCTGCCATTGGGCGGTCAATCGAGTGAGTGGGAGCTGCAAGACTTACCGTTTTGCCGGCTGGCTCGGCCGATTCATGAGCCAAGCTCGGCGATGTGCAGGCGCGTTGCACCGGTTGCGCGAGCGCGGGACGAGCCCGCCCGACGGCCGAGGCGTTGAAGCCGGTCTGCGGCGAGTCGCCTTGAAGCGTCCGCGGTATCGATCTGAGCGGCAGCCAATAGCGGCCGCCTATCGGTTCCATCGCCACATTCAATTGGATCTGCGAGGTTGCCTTGCTTAAGCTAGGTCAGCGTGATGCTTGATCCAGGTCAACCGCCGGCGCTACGGCGCGGGTTAGGATCTTTACCTGATCAACATCTACTTCCCACATTTGCCGCACACCGGCGTATCGCTGATCCCGTTGCGAAGCTTGGGTGGTGAAGCTTGAGACACACGAAACGCGAAAAGCGGAACACGATGGGAGAGCACATGGCAAACGACAGCAAGTGCCCGTTCACGGACGGGGGCCACGCACACACGAACCGTGACTGGTGGCCGAACCAGGTGGACCTTCGGGTTCTCCATCAGAACTCCAGCCTGTCCAATCCGATGGGCGAGGCGTTCGACTATGCCAAGGAGTTCAAGAGCCTCGACCTCAATGCCGTGATCAAGGACCTGCATGCCTTGATGACGGACTCACAGGATTGGTGGCCGGCCGACTTTGGCCACTACGGCCCGCTGTTCATTCGGATGGCATGGCACAGCGCAGGCACGTACCGCATCGGCGACGGCCGCGGCGGCGCCGGAGCCGGCCAGCAGCGCTTCGCGCCGCTCAACAGCTGGCCGGACAACGCGAACCTCGACAAGGCGCGCCGGCTGCTGTGGCCGATCAAGCAGAAATACGGCCGGAAGATCTCCTGGGCCGACCTCATGATTCTGGCGGGCAACATCGCCCTCGAGTCGATGGGCTTCAAGACGTTGGGGTTCGGCGGCGGGCGCGTGGATACCTGGGAGCCCGAAGAGGACATCTACTGGGGCCCCGAAGGCAAGTGGCTGGCGGACGAGCGCTACGCCGGCGAGCGTGATCTTCAGAATCCTCTCGCCGCTGTGCAGATGGGCCTGATCTACGTGAATCCGGAAGGGCCGAACGGCAATCCGGATCCGCTCGCGGCGGCCAAGGATATCCGCGAGACGTTCGGTCGTATGGCGATGAACGACGAAGAAACGGTCGCGCTGATCGCTGGCGGTCACACCTTTGGCAAGACGCACGGCGCCGGCCCTGCGTCCAACGTGGGGCCAGAACCAGAGGCCGCCCCCATCGAGGAGCAGGGTCTCGGCTGGAGAAGCAAATTCGGCACGGGCAAAGGCGATGACACGATCACCAGCGGCCTGGAAGTGATCTGGACCACGACGCCCACGAAGTGGAGCAATAACTTCTTCTGGAACCTGTTCGGCTACGAATGGGAACTGACCAAGAGCCCGGCCGGCGCGCATCAATGGAAGCCGAAAGGCGGCGCGGGCGCCGGGACGGTGCCGGACGCGCACGACAAGTCGAAGCGTCACGCCCCGTCGATGCTCACTACCGACCTCGCCTTGCGGTTCGACCCGGCCTACGAGAAGATCTCGCGGCGCTTCTTCGAGAATCCGGATCAGTTCGCGGATGCGTTTGCCCGCGCGTGGTTCAAGCTCACGCACCGCGACATGGGCCCGATCGCGCGCTATGTCGGCCCGCTCGTTCCGAAGGAGCAACTGCCGTTTCAGGACCCGATCCCCGCTGTGGATCATCCGCTGATCGCGGAGCCGGACATCGCCGCTCTCAAGGCGAAAATACTCGCGTCTGGCCTGTCCGTCTCTGAGCTGGTCTCGACGGCCTGGGCATCGGCGTCGACGTTCCGCGGCTCGGATAAACGCGGTGGAGCGAACGGTGCGCGCATTCGCCTCGCGCCGCAAAAGGACTGGGACGTGAACCAGCCGGCTCAGCTGGCGAAGGTGCTGGAGACGCTCGGCGCGATCCGAAAGCAGTTCAACGCTTCCCAGTCTGGCAGGAAAAAAGTCTCGCTTGCGGACCTGATCGTTCTCGGCGGCTGCGCGGCGATCGAGAAAGCCGCGAAGGGCGCCGGGCACGACGTGAAAGTCCCCTTCACGCCGGGACGCACGGACGCATCCCAAGAGCAAACCGACGCCGTGTCCTTCGTGCCGCTCGAACCGACCGCTGACGGGTTCCGCAACTATCTGCGCGGCAAGCAGCGCCTGTCCGCTGAGGAGCTGTTGGTGGATCGGGCGCAATTGCTGACGTTGACGGCGCCTGAGCTGACGGTTCTCGTCGGCGGCCTGCGCGTGCTGGGCGCAAATGCCGGGAAGTCCACGCACGGCGTCTTCACCAAGCGGCCAGAGACGCTGGCCAACGACTTCTTCGTCAACCTTCTCGACATGCGCACGCAATGGCAGCCGTCCGCCGGTTCCGAAGGCGTGTACGAGGGGCGCGACCGCAAGACGAACGAGCTCAAGTGGACCGGCACCCGTGTCGACCTGATCTTCGGGTCGCACTCGCAGCTGCGCGCCCTTGCGGAAGTCTATGCGTGCGCGGACGCGAAGGAGAAATTCGTGAAGGACTTCGTGGCGGCGTGGACCAAGGTGATGGACCTCGACCGCTTCGATCTCGCCTGATCTTCGCGAACCGGTACGTAATCCTCTGCACTAAAGGGCTCAACGCTGAAAACTGCACGCAGACAAATCCTCGTCGTCCCCACGTTCGTTGGCGCTGTGACGCTCGTCGCAATGCTGCAGGTGAGTGATGCGTGGGCCCAGCCGCGCGATCCGGCCATCGGAACATGGGAGCTCAATCTCGCAAAGTCGCAGTTCCACCCAGGCCCCGCTCCAAGGAGTCAGACGCGCACGTACGATGTCCTCACAGCGGTCAGAAAGGTAAGAGTGGCAGGAGTCAACGCCGAAGGAAAGGCGATCGTCGTGGAATACCCTGTGCCGTACGGCACAGGGGTCATAAAGATGACCGCCAAAGGAATCGACGCCGAAGGAAAGCCGGCGCTCATGGAGTACACCGCGGTCTACGACGGCAAGGACTACCCGTTCCTCGGTAACCCGAACGCGGATACGATCTCGCTCAAGCGCATCGACGATTTCACGATCGAGGCGACGACAAAGAGGGCCGGCAAGATCGCCCTGGTTGGCAGGCGCGTGATTTCCAAGGAAGGGAAGGTCATGACGATCACTTCAAGAGGGACGAACGCAAAAGGCGAGACCGTCGATAACATCCTGGTGTTTGACAAGCAATAGCGGGCCGCTCCTGCTGCAGGACTACGGATGCACGCAATGCTGAAGGTGCCGAGCATGCGAACGGTCAGTTGGTCCCGCCTTCACCGAAGTCCCCAGCTTCATCATCGACAGTACGTGACCCGCGAACCCGATTGCCGCATAGAGACCTTGAGTTTGAGGTGATGTATCGGGGAAAGCTCCATAGCGCTCGAAGAGTTTGCCGCAGCGCTCAAGTGCGATTGCTATGTAGTTCGAGGAGCAGGGCCTCGGCCGGATGAGCAAATTTGGCACGGGCAAAGGGCGTGACACGATCAGCAGCGGCCTGGAAGTCCTCTGGACCACGATGCCAACGAAGTGGAGCAACAACTTCTCCTGGAACCTGTTTGGCTACGAACGGGAACTGACCAACAGCCCGGCCGGTGCGCACCAGTGGAAGCCGAAGGCTAGCGACCGCGGTCGTGCCAATGCGCGGATCGATGCGGGACCCTATGCTTGCTTTCCTGCCGCATCCCGGCGCGGCGCGGAGAGCCATTGTGCAAAAGACCCGGATTTCCATCATCGTCTGGAACGAATTCCAGCACGAGCGCGAAAACGACGCGGTGCGCGCGCACTACCCCGAGGGCATCCACTCGACCATCGCCACGGCGCTGCGTGAAACAGCAGGCTCGAGCCCCGGCGCGCCGCCGCTCGACGTGTCCACCGCCACGCTGGATCAGCCCGAACACGGCCTGACCGAGGAGCGCCTCGCCCGTTGTGACGTGCTGATCTGGTGGGGCCACAAGGCGCACGCCAAGGTCGCCGACGTCGTTGTCGATCGCGTGCAAAAGCGCGTGCTCGAAGGCATGGGCCTGATCGTGCTGCACTCCGGCCACTTCTCGAAGATCTTCCGCCGCATGCTCGGCACGAACTGCTCGCTGAAGTGGCGCGAGGCCGACGAGAAGGAGCGCATCTGGGTCGTCGAGCCCTCGCATCCGATCGCCGCTGGCCTGGGCGAGTACTTCGAGCTGCCCTACGAGGAGATGTACGGCGAGCGCTTCGACGTCCCCGCGCCGGACGAGACCGTGTTCCTCTCCTGGTTCGAGGGCGGCGAGGTGTTCCGCTCGGGCCTGACCTGGCAGCGCGGCCATGGCCGCATCTTCTACTTCCGGCCCGGCCACGAGGCGTACCCGACCTACCACGACAGGAATGTCCAGCGCGTGCTCGCGAATGCCGTGCAGTGGGCCGCGCCGCGCGTGAACATCGTCGATGCCTGCCCGATGGCGCCGCCGCTGGAAAAGCTGTCGAAGAAGGACGTGACGTTCCAGAAGGTCGGCATCCTGCAGGGCAAGAAGGATCTCTGACATGAGCGAGCAGAAGCAGGCCGTCGCGAGCGGCCAGACCGGCGCCGCGACCAGCCCGTGCCTGCGCGTCGGCGTGGTTGGCCTGGGCATTGGCCGCGCGCACATCGAGGGCTGGCGCCAGCACCCGCGCGTCGAGGTCGTCACGATCGCCGACCCCGACCCGGCGCGGCTGCAGGCCGTCGGGACGCAGTTTGGCATCACCGCGCGCCACGCGAGTGCCGCGGCCATGCTCGCAGCTGGAGAGCTGGACGTTGTCAGCATCTGCACGCCGAACAAGTTCCACAAGGCGCTGACGCTGGCGGCGCTCGAGGCCGGGTGCCATGTGCTGTGCGAGAAGCCGATGGCGCTGAACGCCGCGGAGGGCCGCGTGATGCTCACCGCCGCGAAAAATGCCGGCAAGCGACTGATGATCAACTTCTCATACCGCTTCTCGGCGGCCTCGCGCGGGTTGAAGGCGCAGGTCGATTCCGGCATGTTCGGCGAGTTCTACTTCGGCCACACGGTCTGGCACCGGCGCCGCGGCATACCCGGCTTCGGCGGCTGGTTCGGCGACAAGGCACTGTCCGGCGGTGGACCGCTGATCGACCTGGGCGTGCACCGCCTCGACCTCGCGCTGTGGTTGATGGGCTATCCGAAACCGACCTGGGTGCTGGGCAGCACGCACGACCCGATTGCCCGCGACCTCGCGGCGAAGTCGGGCAAGACCTTCGACATCGAAGACCTCGCCAGCGCGTTGATCCGCTTCGACAGCGGCGCGACGCTCGTCCTCGAGGCCTCGTGGGCCGCGAACATCCAGGAGGCCGAGCTGATGGAGACGCGCCTGCTCGGCACCCGGGCCGGCCTGCTGCAGAAGAACCCCGGCAGAGAAGGGGATCGATATTCTCGCGCCGTGGCAGCTGGTAATCGTAGTGGGCGAGGCAGGCGCGCAAACGCGAGAGTTCAAGCTCGGCTACAAGTTGCCCTCGCGATTCGTACTGCCACCGGCCAAGGCGTCTGCCCAAGAGGCGCTCGAGGCGCCTTGGCGAGAGAGTTGGCGCGCACAGGCGCACAACCTCGTCGTGCTTGGCTTGGGTCTACTGGTGCTCACCGTGCTGCTCATCGCGATGCACAGGCTGACGCGCCACGCGCGTCTCTATCAGGCGTTGCGCATTGGCTTTCTGCTTTTCACGCTGGTGTGGATAGGCTGGATCGCGGGGGCCCAGCTAAGCGTCATCAACGTCTTTGCGTGGTTGCACGGGCTCGTCAATCGCAACGCCTTGGCCCTGCTCCTCGCCGACCCGTTGCTGTGCGTGTTGCTGGCGTTCGTGGTCGTGAGCTTCGTCATTTGGGGCCGCGGCGTGTTCTGCGGCTGGCTGTGCCCATTCGGCGCCCTGCAGGAGCTTTTGGCCAAGCTCGCCCGCGTCGTCCGCTTGCCCCAGTGGTCGCCGTCGTACCGCGCTCATCGTATGTTGTGGCGTTTGAAGTACGTGTCGCTCGCGGTGCTGGCCGTCGCCGCCCTGCACGGACTGCAGACCATGGCGGTCGCGGCTGAGATCGAGCCGTTCAAGACCGTCATCTCGCTGAGAATGGACCGAGCCTGGCCCTTCGTGGTGTA
>DATJVW010000323.1:0-15718 GCA_035501675.1 Burkholderiales bacterium | reverse complement strand
AACCGCTGGAACACGATGCCGATGTTGCGTCCGCGGAAGCGATCCAGTTCCGAGGCCGGCAGCTCGTCGAGCTTCTGTCCAGCGACCGACACACTGCCTTCGGTCGGCGTGAGAATACCCGCGAGAATGTGCAGCAGCGTCGTCTTGCCGCTGCCCGATGGGCCGAGGACCAGCCAATGCTCTGCCTGGCCGACGGACCACTCGTTGAGCCGCAGTACGTCCTGGCCGTCGTAGGCGTGGCGGATGTTCTTAAGAGAGAACATGCGGTGTGCCGGCGACTATAGTCGCGCCCACGCTCTCCACGCAACGCCCTTCAACAGCGATCGCGTCCTTCATCTTCCTACCCTTGTCGCCTGCCGCCCGACGCCGCGATGCCCGGCCCGGACGAACCTCGAAGATACCGAATCCAAACGAGGGCGCCTCTGCGCTCGAGCAAGCCGAAGAAAAACGGTCATCGGCCCTAGAGCGGACGCACGATGAGCGCCGACAGCGCCTATGAGAAGCGGAAGGAGGACGGAGGCGCCCGTGAACGAGGGCGGGTGAACAATCCGGTGCCGGCTGTAACACCTCGGTGCCAGGGAACGACGAGGAACAGCAAGAGCAGAGCGGGCGCAGCCAAGCCCGTACCCATATCGGGCAGAACGAGCACTGCTTGCTGATTGATGAGCTGGCAGGCGACACACGCGTCTTGGTCTGCGGCCGCCGTATGCTTATGGAGGAATCCCAGACTGTGAAGGCTCAGCACGCTCAGGAGCGCCACCTGGATGATGAACGCACCCCAGCGCCGCTTCCCGAAACTTGGCCTTCTGATCATGCTCTCTTCGGTGCTTGGTTTCACCGCGCTTACAGGGCTGCAGCCGCTAGAGTCCGGACCGTCGCCCTTTCACACGCCAGGATGGTGCACGAAACCCGGTCCGAGTGCAACCCGCGACGGCAGGCCTGCATCGTCAAATGGTACCAGCGTCAGGCCTTGCTCTGGCGCGCACTCGTGGAGACTAGCAGCATGTGAATTGACCTCGCGTACATCGACCAGAGCAAGGACTGCTGGTGCGCATCGCTATATATGGAATAATATAGCGATGCAGGCTTCTCCTGCGTGGGAGCGCCCGATGGACGACACGGTTCGCGTCGCTGCGCTGACGACTTGCGAAGTCGGGGAAGGCGGCGCAGAGATCCGGTTGCGTATGCTGGATGAGGCGGGGCGGCAGGTGATCCTGGAGTTCCCCGCCGGCCTCGGCTGTTCGCTGATCCTGACGCTCCCACATCTGATGGACAGATGTCTGCGGCGCCTGCACGGGAACGCAACCCGTCTGGTCTTTCCGATGCATTGTTGGTCGCTGGAGGCCGCAATGGATACCGAAGCTTTGATCTTGACCTTCCAGACCCCGGACGGCTTCAGCGTCGCTTTCGCCGTGTCGACGGACGACGCGCGCGGTCTGGTTGAAGCGCTGCAGGCTCATTGCGCTCGCGCCGCTGTCGCCCCGCCGCGGATCTTGAATTGACGCATCAGACCCGTCGGCGAGGCTCTCAGACGGCCCTGGGATCGAGCACCGTCAGGCCCCGCTGGGCTGGAACGCGATAACATGCGGGTGCGGTTCGAACAATCCGTTGGAGACAGTCGATCCGTTTCGATGTTCCGAGAGCAGTCCGTCGCAACCGTTTGTCCAGGAGTCCCTCACGTGCACAAGATCCTCCGCTCGTTTCTGTGGATTGGGTTGATCGTCTTGGGCGCGGCTGCCCCCACCTATAGCCAGGGGCAACAAGACGGCTCCGCCGCCCTGTTGCGCGTGGTGGGGGCCGACGGCGTCGAGAAGCGGGTGACGGCAGAGGACTGGGCGAAGTTGCCTCGAGCGACGGTCAAGGCAGTGGATCACGGCGGCGCGGAGGTCACGTTCGAAGGCGTCCCCGCGCGCGAGATCCTGAAGCTCGCAGGTGCCCCCTTCGGACACGAGCTGCGTGGGCAACGGCTATCCCTCTACGTGTTGGCTGAGGCCTCGGATGGCTACCGGGCGATCTACGCACTGCCCGAGTTCGACGCCGATTTCACCGACGGTCTGATCCTCATTGCGGACCGCAAGAACGGCCAGGCGCTGGCCTCTCAGGAAGGACCGCTGCGGATGGTCGTGCCCTGGGAGAAGCGCCAGGCGCGATGGGTCCGCGAGTTGATCGCGCTGCGGCTGGGGCAGGCTCCATAGAGGCGGAGCAAGCGACGGCGCCTGCGGCATGCGCTAGCTTGCGTCTCGCAAAAAAAGGGGCAGCCGCGCGCTCCGAGGCTGCCCCAAAGGTGAACGCCGCGGCCCAGAACCGGCAGGGACGCGCCACAGCCTATTTCCCAGCCGGACCAGCCGCTATCTAGAAGCGGTCGAAGTTAGCCGGCAGCCGGATCACGGTCACTGGGTTGTCGTGCTTGTTCGGCGAAGTCGCCGACAGCTCCGGAATCACCAGCAGGTAGCTTCCGTCGGACATCTTTCGCACTGCGATATCGGCTGGGCCAGCCAGTTTGATGTCCTGGTCGTAAGTTAGCATCATCGGCACACCATAGGGCGGCGTAACGATAACGCTGTTGGTGTTCTTAATCTCCGTGTCCATGCGCACGCTGCCGGCGAAATCCAGTCCGTCCAGTGCACCCAGTCCCTGCGCGAAGGGCGTGGGCAGGTTCCCGTTCTTGAAATCGTCTTTGGTAAGCCGGTACATGCCCCCTTCCGCGGGATCCTTCAGACCGGCCACCGCGCCTACCGTGTTGAAGTGGATGGCGCCATCGGGGGCGACTTCGATCCCGTCGGGCCCTCCTTCGGGCACCGGGATGTAGAACACGGGCGCTGATTGGCCGCTCGCCAGCGCGTCCAGCGAGGAGACCGGGAACATGTATGCTCCGCCCCCTTTGGTCGCGATCGGTGGGTTGAACGTGCCGCCGGCGATCCCGGTGTCGATCGCGTACAGGTTCCCTTCCTTGTCGAAAGACAATGCGTTTCCCAACGTCGCTACTACCCCAGCCGCAGCGGCCGCAGAGGATCCCTCTCCCATCCTGATGGCCCCGAGGATCTTACCATCCGTATTGAAGGCGATGATCTTGGGGTCCAGCACGCTCGGATCCTTGACTTCGGTGCCGTCAGCCTCTGCTAGCGGCGCCCACGCCTCGATCAGGAAGATCGTGCCCTTGGGAAACTCCTTCGTCGCGACCGGGCTGACCGCCATGCCCAGCGGGCCCGTGAGCCCGGTGATGAGCTTTTCGTTGACCGTCCTCAACGTGCCGTCGGGCTGCACCGCGAGCTTGCTGATGTAGCCGGCTTTGTGAGTCCAGTGAAATCCCTTATCGGGCATGCCCAGCTCGGCGGAGTTCGAGATGAACACGAACCTGCCGTCGGCGCTGAAGATCGAGCCTTCGGGGTTGTCGAAGGCGTTCAACCTCTGCACCACTTGTCCCTTTACGGGGTAGGGCTGCAGCGGCTCCGCCGCTTGGGTCAAACCGGCCAGGGCCAGCGCTGCCGCGGCCAGCTGCACCCGAATCAGTTTTTTGCTCATTGAAATCCTCCCATTATTCAGTGCGAACTGGCGCCTTCACCTTCAGGCGAAGGGAGGCGCTCGATCAACCAAGAAAAAAGGGCAGCGCTCTCTCAGGGCGCTGCCCCCAACTCGAAGGGGGAACAAAGTTACGGAAGATCCCCACGTTGTAGGATGCTCCATTCCCTCATTCCCTGCCGCTATATTCTCAGAGATATAGCGGAGTTGTCAAGCCACACTGCGCCTCTTGCCTACCCGGCGGCGGGAAACGATAGGAATGCTTCGCGGGCCGCTACGGCCTCGCGAAGCCGTACCGGAATAGCGCCTTCTGCGCTGACTCCGACAAGACGAAGCGGACAAACTCTCGCGCTCGAGTCTGGTTGGGGCTGCCGGCGACCGCGGCGATTGGGTACAGGATCGGGCGCTGCAGCGCTGCTTGCGTCACAACGCGCACTTTATTGGCGGCGATCAACGCGTCGGTAGCGTAAACGAACCCGGCATCCACCTCTCCACGCTGGACATAGTCGAGCACCTGACGCACATTCTGTCCGAAGATGTATTTGGGCTTGAGCGCGTCCCGCAGGCCCGCGAGCTCCAGCGCTTCCTTCGCGTAGTGTCCTGCGGGCACGCTTTCGGGGTTTCCGATGGCGATCCGCGCGACCCGAGGCTGTCTGAGATCGCTCAGGGATGACAGCTGAGACGATGCGCCGGCCGGAGACGACCAGCTCCTCGCACCAGCCGAACTGGGGCATAGCCGCGAGGGCGGCGGCCGCGATGAGGCCTACTGAGGCTCCGCGCATTATCCCGTGATGCGACGACTCAAGGCACGACTATGCGTAGCGTACTCGTTTAGATTAGAAGGGGGCGCGCGCCGAGAGGATCCAGCTGCTGTTGAAGGTCCGAAACGAGCTTACCGCCTCCTGATATGCGAAGCCGAATACGAACTTGACGCGATCGATGAGCTGATAGCGACCCAGAATAAGCCCGGTCGTGATCACAGACTGACTCTTGCCGGCGTTGGGACCTTGCTCATAATGCGTGTAGTTGAACTCGATCTCCGGCCAGAGTTTGTCGAAGACGTGGGCCTGGAACGCCGTGTTCCAGATGATCGGCTCGCCGATTTGCGCCTGGTTGACATCCCCGTAGCTGATGCTCAGCGTGCTCTGTATGTCGAAGCCCGACTCCCTCGTCCCCCAACCCTTTCCGGCCGCGATCGTGGGCGTCCAGACCGTCTGGTTGGTGGTGAACGCCGCACTGCCGGTGGGTATTGCAACGCCCAGGAAGGCCGTGACAATGTAGTTCCCGTGCTCTTCGTTCTCGGAGAGCAATCGCAGCTTGACGAGGAACGTCTCATCCGCCCACCCTTCCGTCATTCCCGTCGAGGTAGTGTCTTTGATATAGCTTGGTACCGAGATAATGAGTTCGGTCTGCTCGGTGGGAATCAGCTCCAGCCCCTTGTTGATCCCGAAGTTCTCCCGGCTGACCCCGTTCGGCCTGATTTGCCACTGCTGGTCATAGCGGTATTCCTGCTCGAGACGAGGCGTCACCGTCACCACCGGCGTCATCCAGTGGGGTTGACTCTCCTTGGCCCGGTCCGAGCGCTGGAACCACTCGCTGAAGTACTTGGAAATAGCATTTTGGCCGCCACTGGTCTCCGTGGCGACTGGCGCCGGGGCGCCTTCGTCACCGGCCGCTGTGAGCTTAAGCCCCAACCCGGGCGAAACGCTGTATCGAGTTGAAGCGGCGTCGGCGCTAGCAGCCGGGTCGTCATTACTGGCCGCTGCGTTAGGGGTTGTTGTCGGTGCGCAAATGACTGCCGCCATCGCGGCAAAGAGCAGGCTCCCGCAGCGATCGCGCAGCCTGACGTTGGCTCGATTAGCCATTTTCTTCTCCTCCCTAGTGTTCCGATTAGGCTGCCTGCCGGCGCAGAGCACCTGCCGCCTCTATGCGCCGGCCTCTCAGCGCGCACCGCCTCCCGGCTCTGTTGCTAGCGCACGTGATTGCGTTATGTTTGTTACAATATCACGCCGCTAGCTATTTGTGAATATAACGATGAAGATGTCAAGCTTGGGGCGGCTGGTGTAGTTCGCTCGGCGCTTCAACCAGAACGTGAAACGCCTCGGTCAGACTCCCGAATCCGTTCTCGGTCGGTAGGCGGTGGAGTGCTACGCTACAACTCAAACACTTAGGAGGAAAGCCTCATGAAGCTCAGTGCTCGCAACCAACTCAAAGGCGTCATCAGCGAGGTCCACAAGGGTGCAGTAACTACCATCGTCAAGATCGAGGTGAAGCACCCCGCCGTAATCTCGGCATCGATCACGAACGAAGCGGCCGATGAGCTCGCGCTCAAAGTCGGCGACCAGGCGGTCGCCATTATCAAAGCTTCGGAAGTAATCGTCGGAAAATAAGAAGATCTCAATCGGGCGCCGGGCAAGCTTGGCGCCCGCCCCGTCTGGGTTTCGCTCCCGACGCCGACTGGGAGCTCTGCGGTCGAATCCTCCGATAACGTGATCTTCAGGCGCTAACTCGCCGCCCGCCGGCCGAGGGGGCCGCGTACCGACAGAATCGTCGGGTCAGGGTTTCACGAACCATACTTGGCGAGGATCGCCCAGCCTGCTGTCACTCCTTGCAACGGGTTCTTACTTCGAAGCCTGCTCCACAGCCTGATCCGCCGCATGGGAGACAGGATCTTTGCCGGGCACCTAGCGGCAAGGACAGGACTGGAGGGCCAAAATCCCGACCACGGGTTCAGCCCGCTCCGCTTCCAGCTCGGTCTTCGATCAAGTCCCCATCAATTCAGTGTCCTGCGGTGAGCTCACCGTCCTAAGCGTCGGGCGCCGATCCGTAAGTCATCGGTATGTGCCCGTGAGCTAAGCTATGAGGCAGCGGGGTAATGATTGCGCCTAGGCTAGTCGTCCTCTTCTTGGAGAAGATGCGTTCGGAGGCAGTCCGTAAGCGCGCTCCAGGTCCAACGATGACGGTCGACCCTCGAGCCGAAATTCACGACGCACACGGGCTCGACACCCAGCGGCCGGGAGCGCAAGCTTATACGCGGCCATCTTCGGCACCCCTGGCGTGTGCCGCGCGGCATAGGGATCCCCGGCGCCTCGGGAGACAGAGACAGACTCGAACCTCGCGCAATGGAGCGTGAATGGACTCGTTGTCGACGTGGCTCCAAGAGCTGGGCCTTGCGCAGTACGTTCCGGTGTTCGCAGCCCACGAAGTGGACTTCGAAGCTCTGCGCCTGCTGAGCGAGACGGATCTCCAAGACCTGGGCCTGGCTCTAGGCTCGCGCAAGAAGCTGCTCAAGGCCATTGCCGAGTTGAACGCGAGCTTGGCCCGCGCACCCTCCGTCCGCGCGCAGGAATCCATCGAGACCACCGCCGGCACTCAGGCCGAACGCCGTCAGCTCACGGTGATGTTCTCCGACCTGGTCGACTCGACTGCGCTGTCCGAGCGATTGGACCCGGAGGAATTGCGTGAGCTGATCCGGGCCTACCAGCAAGCCAGCGGGGAAGTGATCGAGCGCTACGACGGTCACGTCGCCCAGTACCTGGGCGACGGTCTGCTCATTTACTTCGGCCATCCGCAAGCGCACGAAGACGATGCCCACCGCGCGGTGCTCGCGGGGCTGGGGATCATCGCTGCCATGCGTTCTCTCAATTCAAAGCTCGCCCAGCGTGCACAAGCGCGGCTCTCGGTGCGGATCGGCATCCATACCGGCATGGTCGTGGTGGGCGACATCGGCGCAGGTGAGCGGCGCGAGCAACTGGCATTGGGCGACGCCCCCAGCCTCGCCGCGAGGCTGCAGGACCTGGCGGAACCGGACACGATCGTGATCAGCGAGCGTACCCGACAGCTCACCGGCGGCAGCTTCGAGTACGCCGACTTCGGCGCGCACGCCTTGAAGGGTGTCGCCCAACCGATCCGCGCGTGGCGTGTGCTCGGTTCCGGTACGGCCGCCAGCCGATTCGATGCCACCACCCGCGGCCAGCTTACGCCACTCGTCGGGCGCGAGCAGGAAATCGGCTTGCTGCTGGACCGCTGGCAGCTCGCCAAGGAGGGTGCAGGCCAAATCGTGCTGCTGTCGGGCGAGCCCGGGATCGGCAAGTCTCGCGTATTGGATGCGCTGCGGGAGCGTCTCGAACCCGAGCGCCCGGTGACGCTGCGCCTCCAGTGCTCGCCGTACTACCTCAACAGCGCTCTGTACCCGTTCATAGATTGCCTGCAGCGTACTCTCGAATTTTCCAAGGACGCGCCGGCTGGCGTGAAGCTGGACAAGCTCGAGGCCATGATGCTGTTGGAATACGGCCGTCCGATGCAAGACCTGAGGCTGATTGCAGGCATCCTGTCTCTCGCGGACGAGCGGCATGGCCCGCTACAGCTGAGCCCCAAACGCCAGAAGGAAGACACCATCCGGGCATTGGTCGACCTGGTCGAAGCGATGGCCCGGCGGCGACCGTGCCTGATGCTGTTCGAGGATGCGCACTGGGCGGATCCCACGACGCTCGAGGCCCTGGACGCGCTGATCAAACGCGCGGCCAGCTTCCCGCTATGCGCGATCGTCAGCTATCGCCCCGAGCTCGAGCGCGACTGGGGCAGCTACTCGCACCTGTCGACGCTGCCGCTTTCGCGGCTGACCCGCGCGCAGAGCACCGCGTTCGTTTCGAAAGTGACGCCGAGCAAACCTCTGCATGCCAGCATCGTCGAGCATATCGTGGCAAAGACGGACGGCGTGCCGTTGTTCATCGAAGAGCTGACGAAGGCCGTCCTGGAATCATCGTCTCTGCGCGACGCAGGCGACCACTACGTGTACTCGGCCCCGGCGAGCTCCATGGCTATCCCCGCCACCTTGCGCGACTCGCTGACCGCACGCCTGGACCATCTCGAGATCGCCAAGCTCATCGCTCAGATCGGTGCGGTGATAGGGCGGGAGTTCAGCTACGAGCTGCTGTCTGCGGTCGCACCGGTGTCGAAGCAGGACCTCGACGATGCCCTTGAGCGCCTCACCGAATCCGGTCTCACCTTCATGCGCGGAGCCGCCGAGGGTGCGGTCTACACCTTCAAGCACGCACTGGTGCAGGATGCCGCGTACGATTCTCTGTTGAAGACCATGCGGCAGGAGCTGCATGCCAACATTGCGCATGCCCTCAAAGAGCGGTTCCACCACGCGGTCGAGGCCCATCCAGAGCTGCTGGCTCACCACTACACGGCGGCGGGAATGGTGGAGCAAGGAGTGACCTACTGGACGCAGGCCGGATACCGCGCCGCCGAGCGCTCTGCCAATGTCGAGGCGGTCTATCACTTCAACAGGGCCATCGAGCTTCTCGCCTCGGTCTCAGACGGCGCGGACCCGGAACGCCAGGAGCTGGAGCTTCGCATCAAGCTTGGACCAGCCCTGGTGGCGAGCAAGGGATACGCGGCGCCAGAAGTGGAGCAGAACTACGTGCGGGCGCGGGCACTGTGCGAGCGCGGCGGGACCACCTCTCAGCTGTTCTCGGTATTGCGTGCAGAGTCGCAGCTGCTTCTGCTGCGCGCCCGGTACGGCCTGGCCCGAGAATGCATGACGCAGTTGATTGAGCTGGCGGTGCAGGAACGCGGGGCCGCGAACGAGGCCTATGCCCGCCTCGGGCTCGGTTGCGTCGCCTTGTTCTGCGGGAGCCTGCAGGAAGCCAAAGCGCAGCTCGAGGCCGGCACCGCCCTATTCGACCCGCAGCGGCACCGCGAGCACATTGCAAGCTACGGGGTGGATGCAGGCGTAGCGTGTCTGGCATACCACGCGCGTGCGCTCTGGTTTCTCGGTTATCCGGATCAGGCCTTGAAGCAGGCCTACGACTCGCTCGCGCTGGCGCAGCCACCCTCGGCGCCACTGACCCTGGCCCAGGCGATGAGCGTGCTGGCCCACGTGCATTACGTCCGGCGCGAGCCGCTGCTCACGCGCGATTGGGTGGAAAAAACCATCGGCTACTGCAGCGAGCAAGGCATTCCTTACTGGATCGCATTCGGCAGCATCCTGCAGGGCTGGCTCCTCGCCGAGGACGGCAAGGCGTCGGTCGGAGTCGCTCAGATCCTGACAAGCCTCGCAGCTTATCAGGCGACGGGCGCCAGGGCAGGCTGGTCCCTCTTTCTCGTCTTGTTGGCCGAGGCGCATCGCAACAACGGGCAGCTCCGGGAGGGCCTGGAGGTGCTGGACCAAGCGGTCAGCTACGCCGACGAAACGGGGGAAATGTACTACGCAGCCGAGGTGCAGCGTGTCCGCGGCGAGCTGCTGCTCATGCGGGGCGGACGAGCAGCGGCAGGCGAGGCGCATGCCTGCTTCCGCAAGTCGCTCGAAATCGCCCGCAGCCAGAGGGCGAAATCCTGGGAGCTGCGCGCTGCGGTGAGTACGGCCCGGCTGCTCCGAGATCAAGGCGCGCCCGCCGAGGCGCACGAGTTGCTGGCAGGAGTGTACGGCTGGTTCACCGAAGGTTTCGACACCGCAGACCTGCAAGAGGCGAAACGCCTGCTAGAGACTGTTTGAAAGCGTCTTGTTCCACCCCATCGCATGCCGGAATGCTGCCGACCCGTCAGCGGCGAGACAGTTGCCGGGTGTGTTCGACGAGGGCCAACAAGGGCTCCGGATCGCGAGACGACCGGATGGCCTCTTCTTTCGCCTCATAGGCGATCTGGTCCAGGCACTTTTCGGCCTCCGGCAACTGGGCGGCAAAGGCTTGCGCCAAACGCTCGAGCTCGACGTGCGTCGGGTCGGGGTTTCGGAACACGCTGCCGATAGCCGGGTTCCGAATAGCCAGCGCGGCCGGTAGCGTCAGGATGCCGTCTCGCAAATCCTCGGCGCCTCCACCGCCCAGCGCTTTCGCCCCTCTCACGTCCCCGACATCGTCGCAGCCGTGGTAGAGCACGCCCAAGAGGTGACCGAATCTGCGCAAGCGCTCGGAGCGCGCTCCGAGGCACGCGCACACCTCGAACATGGACCCGGTGTCCTCGCCGGCGATACGCCGCCAGTCTTCCACACCGAGCGGCTCACGCCGCAAGCGCCATTGCATGCATTCGGCCACGCCCAAGCGCTTCATCAGTTCGGACAGCAGCCGGATGTTGTAGCGCACGAACTCGGGGTCGCCATGGTCCTGCTCGGAGATGGTGTCGTAGCCGTCGGCCACGATGTATCCGGACACCATCAGCGCCGGCAGCTCGCCGAACTGGCGGTGCAGAGTCGGTTTTCCGCGGCGGTGAGGCGACTTGTCCACGATGTCGTCGATGATCAGGGAGACGTTGTGAAACATCTCCAGGACGAGAGCAACCTCAATGATCGCCGGGGTCACTGCACCTCGTGATGCCGCGCGGTGACAGGTGAAGATGGTGAGCGGACGAAAGTACTTGGAGCTCCCCTCGAACTGCCACAGCAGAGCTTCTCGCATCTCGGCGTCGCAGTCTTGTATCCATGCCGCGATCCGATCACGCAGCTGAGCCATCTCCGGCTCTAGGCCGAGCTGCGCGATGATGGTGCTGCCAGTCTGATGCGACATGTCCATGCGCTCTCCAGCCTTGCCCAGACGCGCCCCAACCAGCAGGTGGGGCGATCCGGCAGGCTCTCATCGCGCGAGGCGGGTCACGCTTTGGCTCTCCAGCGGCGCGGGTGATCCCCGGCTCTGGCCTCCGGCAGGATGGAAAATTCGAGGCTTTGCAGCTCCGCCAAGGCCCGTCGGCACTCGTGGTAGGGAAGCTCCATCAGTTCGCGCAAATAGGCCCGCAGCTCATCGAGCATCAACGCCGGGTCTTGCGAGCTCCCGCCCGGCCCGCCGCCCATTGCAGACATGCCACGGCTGATGGAGGCGAGATGACGCGAATGAATGTGGGCCCAACCGCTCAAGCAGCGCAGCCCGCAACCCATGACCGTCATGTAGGACTGCGCCAGGAAGGTCATCAAAGCCTGTGGGTCCAGGGCCGGGTCGCCGGTGGCGCCCCTGCCGCCCGCGGCGGTGGCGTCGGTCGCGGCCGGACCCGCGGCGCCCACGGCCATCCTGCGCCAGACATCGAGCATCTGCGACCAAGCCTGCGGGATGTCCATCATGCTCTCGAACATGCGCGCGGGATCGACATCGCGCGCGGCATCATTTGCGTTTGGCATATCCCTCCCCTGCAGACGTGATCCCGAGGCCGGGCCGTACCTGCCCTCCCGAACGCCGCGGGCGGCCGCCTGTACCGGCTGCGCTGTACGCACATCGCACCAGTCCCGCGTTCCGCAAGCAGCGTTCTTGTGCGATGGACGCCTCAGGAGTACCGTTGTCGGACTCGGTCACGTCGCTCGCGACCGCGCAAAAAAAGTCTACCGACTTGCGGCTGAATTGCAACAACATGTTCGTGTTGTCCGCGGCTCGACGGTCTTGAGTTCATCCTAAAAAAGATACCGGCATGCGACCAGATGCGAATGGCGGCGTCCGACCGGGCCCGTTGGCGGCCCGGTTGGCCCAGACCGGAGTTGCCTGTATAGCCGCCGCAGCCGATATGTGGCAGCGCTCCTGTGAGATTGGCGTGAGATACATGGAGCGAGCTGTTGGTCGCCTGCACCAGGCCGACGGCACCGCCGAGCCGCAGCACCTGCTGCAGGAGCTGGCAACCGGCTACCGCCACTACTTGACCGAAATGCTACTGGTACCGTCCCTGGCGGTAGCGCGGTTTCGACGCGGACTCGAACCAGCGCCGGGAGCGAGATTGCTGTTTTGCACGAGCCCAGAGCTTGGTCACCCGCTGAGACAAGGCATTTGCCCCGAAGGGCTGAAGCAGGCATTCGGCAAGCACGGCATCGAGCTGCGAGAGCCCGTGGGCGTGGACGCTACACCTGCAAGCTGCGTCATCCGGGACGCCTGCAACCGCTGCTATACGGCCAAGGACGAACGCGGGGAGCTGGCGATCTATGGCGAACAGGAAGGCCGGCTGTATCGCGTCGACGGCCGGAGCGTCCTGCTTCCCGACAGGATCCATGATGCGGCGCAGGGTTTCGCCCTGTATCCAGTGGCGAGCGAACCGATCGAGGAGCTGCTGAATGAGCTTCCGGGACAGCCATTCCGCGCGCTGCAACTGAGTCCGGGTCGCACAGCGCTGGCCTTGTTCATAGTCGACTACCGGGAAAGCGACCTGGGACATTACCGGGAGCTCGGCATCGGCTTTCTCGTGACGCCGCCCCGGGATCCGCTCGCCTTCGGGCTTTATACCTGGGCGCTGCCGGTTACCGACCCGTTTTCCTGCGACGCCGGTCGCCTGGTTTGGGGCTATCCGAAGACCTTGCAAAGCCTCGAGTTCGTCTACGAGGCGAGTTCGGTCGAGTGCATTCTGCACAGGCAGCAACACGAGGCCCCCGTGTTCAGTCTCACGCTGCCAACGGGCGGTTCGGGCTCGACGACCGATATCCCCATCTACAGCTATACCGTCAGGGAAGGAATCCCGTACCGCTCGATCTTCCTGCGAAGCGGGCGCAAGGAGCGCATCCGGTCCGGTGGGCAAGGGGTTGAGCTGGTCCTGGGCGAGGAGTCCTATAACGCGACGGACCCAATCTGGAGACTGTTGCATCGCCTGCGCGTAACGGACGTGGCCCCCATCCTGTCGTCGTGGACCGAGCACATGTCAGGATGGTGTGGTGAGCCGGTGCGACTGGACGCCCGGCGCCTCTAGCCCACTTCCGCGGGCGCAAGCTGCGGGTTCATTCCTGATCTTCCTCCGCGGGCGAGCGTCGGGTCAGGCTCCGCGCGGCCTCGACCGCGAAGCTCCACCAGTCAGCCGCATAAGCGGCCGGCGCTGCCAGTGTTTCCAGACCGATCGAGCGCAGCACCTGAGGCGAGAACACCTGGGCGGGCGCGCGCGCAAGATCGTCGGCGTGGGCCCAGGCCTTGGCGGCGACGACATAGGGGGCGAGCAAAAGCTTCAAGGCCTTGATGCCGAGGGTCGAGTACGAGGCCGGTGTTACCGCCTCAATGGGATCCAGCCGGCGATCTCCAGGGTCGACCCTGCCATCGGATGCAACCCGCTCCTGCAGCGCTTTGGCCGCCTTCAAACCGGTCACGACGGCTCCTTCCACGGTGACGACGTTGATCGGCCCATCGCAGAAGTCTCCAGCCAGGAACAGATTGGCGATCTCGGTGGTTGCTTTCGGACGCCAGCGCTCGCTCCCCACCTCGTTGAGAAACAGGGGTTCGTCGACGTTGCGTTGCAGGTAGGTCTTGCCCCAGTCGATATCCTCGATCTCGAACCGTACGTAATGGCGCAGCTCCTCGATCATGTGCTTGGTAATTTCGTCACGCGTCATGCCCTCGAGCATCGGGAAATCCGTCGCGGCAACGTTTAGAAAGGTCACCGGCTTGCCATGTTTGGTCATGCCAGAATCGCCCGCCCAAGCCTCCGAGTTGTCAGCGAAAGTCAGGCCATAGCGCGAATCCCGCAAGACGACATGCAGCGGCGGCACGTCGTCGAGCTTCCTCTTGAAGTAGACGTCGAGCGACGCTGTCACCGCTCCTTCCAGCTTGCGCACGCTCTGGAGCTCCGGCACAGCATCGTGGATGGGTTCCACGAGGTGCACCAGCTGCGAGGGCGGCACCGCCAGGATCAGGTAGTCGACGCCATCGCGGCGTATCTCCTCGCGAGGAGCGCCCCCAGCGAGCGCCGCCCTGTCCCGCTGCATGACCACCTCGGCACGAGACGGCGGACGATTCTCTCCGGGGCGACGAAAAACATCCGACGGTTCCCAGGTCACCGCCTCGATCCTGCCCTGCGCATCCAGGCACAACCCCTTCACCTGCTGTCCGGTTGCGATCTCGCCGCCCAACTGCTCGAGTCTCTCCTGGATACGCGCGAACAGATGATCGTGGCTGTTGCCGTTCAGAATCCACAGCATCGGGACGGGATCACGCATCGAGTATTTGTTGTAGCTCTTGAAGGCACGGGCCGAAGTGAGGTAGCTGGGGACGGCGAACGCCTTCGTCAGCAAATAGTCGTTGAGCTCGGCGCAGCGTTCCGTCGCATACCAGCGGGAACGCACGAACCCGTTGACGCTCGCCTGATCCACGTAGTCCGCAGGGCGGAGCGGCTCGGTGAGCAGGTCCAGGATCGAGTAGGCCCAGAGGAAGACGTCCGCAGGCGGCGCAACACCGGACAGCAGGTTGGGCCAGATATATTGGGGCGCGCCGAGGTTAGTGAGTCTGCGCAGGCGTTGCGAGCAGGGCGAAGCCCCACGAAACAAGTGTGCGCAGTGGGTCTTCGGGCTGAAGGCTTGATATCGGTCTATGCCGACGTCCTGGACCAGGTTCCAGAAGTTGTGATACCAGTTCAGAAACATGTGGTAACAGTGCTCGTGATACACGCCGTCGTAGAGCGCGAGCCGGTGCGAGTTGCGATGCTCGTGGACAACCGCGTAGGATTCGTCGCGCTCGGAGTCGGTGACGCGCCACTCATGCGGCTGCCCTTTCCGGGTCTGCTTCTGGGTGACATCGATCTGGGAGGAAAGGATGAAATCCTCACGCCTCAGCTTTACGCCCAGAGAAGCTTCCAGCCGCTGGTGCGTTTCGCTGAGCTGATCTTGCAGTTGCTCCCGCAGGATGCGCGGGAAGGTCCCGCGCTCCAACTCCCAGACGCTGTCGGCGACCTCCCGCGGATCCACTAGCCGCACCAGGCGATGCCGGTGCGCTCCGAGCTTGCCGCCGATGAAGACGCGCTGCTCGTAGACGGTGACCTTGTAGCCGCGTTCGGCCAATCGCAAGGCGGCGGTCAGCCCCGCAATGCCTGCGCCGACGATGCCTACTCTGATCTCGCCCACGCGGGGTCGCGCGCCAGGAAAGGGTGCCGTCAGAGGAGTTCCAGGAGCATCAGGAGGCCGTGGGCTTTTTTACTTCTTTCTCCAGCTTCTTAAGCGATAGGAGCTCTGAGCTGAGCCCCTTCTCCGACACAAACACGGGCGTAAGAGCTTTGAGCTTCTCGTCATCATTGAGGTCGCGATACAACAAAGCGGCCAAAGCGTGGCTATCGTGGCCACCCTCCCCTTTCGCCAGCATGAACTGCAGAAGCGCGTTGTCGGCGAGCAGCCTGGTCAGCGGACTGAAGACCTTGATATAGATGGGCTTGCCACTCGAGTCCCGGGGCGGAACGTAATTCTCTGACCGGAAGGTCCTGGGATTCATACATTTGACGGTTGGATCTGCTTTCGGATCTCCCGGCGGGGTCTCTACAAAGAGCA
>DATJVW010000322.1:0-19991 GCA_035501675.1 Burkholderiales bacterium | reverse complement strand
TGCGGGGAGATTTATGGCGTCGGCGCGCACGATTCGGTTGGCGGCTGACATCGGTGGAACCTTCACCGATGTCGCGCTTGAAGCGGTCCACGGCCGCGTAACTGCCAAGGTATTGACCACGCCCGAGGCCCCCGAGCGCGGGGTCATGGAAGCCGTGATGGCAGCCGTCGCCAGCGCCGGCTGCAGGCTCCGCGACATCGATCTGATCATCCACGGGACCACGCTCGCGACGAACGCGCTCATCGAACGCAAAGGCGCGCTCACGGCATTGATCACCACGGAGGGCTTCCGCGATTCGGTGGAGATCGGTTACGAGCACCGCTTCGAGCAGTACGACGTCGACCTCGAAAAGCCCGAGCCGCTGGTGCCGCGCCGGCTGCGTTACACCGTTCCCGAGCGTATCAGCGCACGTGGCGAGGTGTTGCACGCGCTCGACGAGCGCGCCGTGCGCGCCGTGGCCCCCATGCTCGAACGGGAAGGCGTCAGCAGCGTCGCGGTCGGGCTGCTTCACAGCTACGCCAACCCGGCACACGAGCAGCGCATCCGCGAGATCCTGCTCGAACATCTGCCCGGACTGTGGGTGAGCCTGTCTTCAGAGGTCTCGCCGGAGCTGCGCGAGTACGAGCGGTTGTCGACCGCATGCGCGAACGCCTATATTCAGCCGCTGATGGGCAGCTATCTCGATCGGCTCGATCGCGCGTTGCGCGAAGCCGGTTTCGCGGCGCAGCTCCTGCTCATGACCTCGGGCGGAGGGGTGATCGGCCTGGAGGCCGCGCGGCGCTTTCCGGTCCGGCTGGTCGAGTCTGGCCCCGCGGCTGGGGCGATCTTCGCGAGCCGCGTCGCACTCGAGTGCGGGCTCGAGCGTGTCCTCTCGTTCGACATGGGCGGTACCACCGCCAAGATCTGCCTCATAGACCAAGGCCAGCCGCAGACCTCGCGCGCATTCGAGGTCGCGCGCGCCTACCGTTTCCTCAAGGGCAGCGGGCTGCCGCTCCGCATCCCCGTAATCGAGATGGTCGAGATCGGGGCGGGCGGCGGCTCCGTCGCCAGAGTCGATGCGCTCGAGCGCGTCGCCGTCGGCCCGGACAGCGCCGGTGCCGTGCCTGGACCCGCCTGTTACGGCCGAGGCGGCGAAGCCGCCACCGTCACCGATGCGGATCTTGCGCTCGGGCGGATCGATCCGGGCGCTTTTGCCGGCGGCAGCCTGGCGCTGGACAGCAGCGCCGCCGGCGCGGCGATCGATCGATCCATCGCCCAGCCGCTAGCGCTCACCACGCCGCTCGCGGCGCTTGCCGTCAGCGAGATGGTCGACGAGAACATGGCGAGCGCCGCTCGCGTGCACGCGGTCGAGCGCGGCAAGAGCCTCAATGAGTGCACGCTGGTGGCGTTCGGCGGTGCCGCGCCGTTGCATGCGGCCCGCGTCGCCGCCAAGTTGGGTATCCGGCGCATCGTCGTGCCGACCAGCGCCGGCGTGGGCTCGGCCATTGGCATGTTGACGGCACCGGTCTCCTACGAGGTCGCGCGCAGCCTCTACCAGCGCGTGCGGGAGCTCGATCCGGCCAGGGTGAACGCCCATATCGAGGCCATGCGCGTGGAGGCCTACGCCGTGGTCGAGAAAAGCGCAGGCGCGACGCCGCTCGTCGAATCACGCACGGCTTACATGCGCTACATCGGTCAAGGACACGAGATTGCCGTGGCGCTGGACGGACGCCCGCTCGAGCTCGCCGATCGACAGCGGCTGCAGGAAGCCTTCGAGTGCGAGTACCGAGCACAGTTCGGGCGCATCATCCCGGACCTCGAGGCGGAGGTGCTGAGCTGGGCGCTCAGCGTGAGCACGCCAGTGGAACCGCCGGCGCCCGTGGCGCCGCCATCGAGACAAACTTCTCCGGCGCCGAGCGGACGGCGGCGCGTGTCCGATCCGCAATCCGGAGATTTCGTCGAGGCGCACGTGTTCCGTCGAGCCGACCTGGAGTCCGGCGCGCGCCTTCAAGGCCCCGCGCTCATCGTCGAGGACGACACCACGACGGTGGTGGCACCGGATTTCCAGACCACGGTCAACGCGCTCGGATATCTCATCCTGGAGCACACGCCACCGCGTCAATTGGAGAGGCCAACATGAGAGCCGACTCTGCGCTGGGCCGCATCCGGGCCCAGGTCATGTGGAACCGCCTGATCGCCGTCGTCGAGGAGCAAGCCCAGACGCTTGTGCGCACGGCATTCAGCGCCAGCGTGCGCGAGGCCGGTGATCTTTCGGCCGGCGTGTTCGATCTCACCGGCCGCATGTTGGCGCAGGCCGTGACCGGCACGCCGGGGCACGTGAACTCGATGGCAGCCGCGGTGGGCCACTTCCTTGCCCGCTACCCGGTCGCGCAGATGCGCGCCGGCGACCACTATCTCACCAACGACCCGTGGCTCGGCACCGGCCACCTGCACGACTTCACCCTGGTGTCGCCGACGTTCCACAAGGAGCGTCCCGTGGCGCTGTTCGCCTCGACCGTGCACGTGGTGGATGTCGGCGGGCGCGGTTTCGGGCCCGACGGCCGGCAGGTATACGAGGAAGGACTGTGCGTGCCGATCATGCCGCTCGCTCGCGCGGGCCGAGCGAACCAGGACCTGCTGGCGATCGTGCGGGCGAACGTGCGCGAGCCGGTGCAGGTCGAAGGCGATCTGTTCTCCCTGATGGCGTGCAACGACAAAGGCTCCGAGCGGCTGCGCGAGATGATGAGCGAATTCGGCATCGACCGTATCGAGGCGCTGGCCGATCACATCTTCGAGCATTCGCACGCTGCCACGCTGGAACAGATCGGCAAGCTGCCGTTCGGCATCCACCGCAATTCGCTAATCATCGACGGCTACGACCATCCGATCGAGCTGAAGGCTGCGCTCACCATCTCCGAAGGCGGCATTCACGTCGATTTCACCGGGACCTCACCGGTGAGCAGCTTCGGGATCAACGTGCCCATGCTCTACACGACCGCTTACACGTGTTTCGGCGTGAAGTGCCTGGTCGCCCCGGCGATCCCGAATAACGCCGGCTCGCTCGCGCCGATCACGGTGAGTGCGCCGGAAGGGTCGATCCTGAACGCACCGCGGCCTTGCGCGGTGGCGATTCGCCACGTGATCGGACATGTGCTGCCCGACGTAGTCTTCGGCTGCTTGCACCAGGCGCTTCCTGGCGGCGCCCCAGCGGAGGGAGCTTCCGCACTGTGGATACCGCAGCTGCGCGGCGGGCACGGCGTCAGCGACACGGTGGCCGGCGGCACACCGTTCAACGTGCTCTCTTTCCATTCGGGTGGAACCGGGGCGCGGCCGACCAAAGACGGGCTTTCCGCAACCGCGTTTCCGAGCGGCGTGCGCAGCGTGCCGGTCGAGATCGTCGAATCGATCGCGCCGGTGGTCATCTGGCGCAAGGAGTATCGCACCGACTCCGGGGGAGCCGGCCGCATGCGCGGCGGACTCGGGCAGGTGATGGAAATCGGCAGCGCGGAGAACGCGCCGTTCTCGGTGTATGCCATGTTCGAGCGCATCGAGCATCCGGCGCGCGGGCGCAACGGAGGCCGGGACGGTGCCCCGGGGCGCGTCTCGCTCGTCTCGGGGAAGGCGCTGCGCGGCAAGGGTCAGCAGACCATCCCGCCCGGTGAGCGACTGCGGCTGGAGCTCCCCGGCGGAGGCGGCTTCGGCGATCCGCGCGAGCGTGATCCCGAGAGGATCAGGGCCGACGTACGAAACGGGCTGGTGTCAGCGGACGCGGCGGAGAAAGCTTACGGAGCAGCAGGTGTAGGACTGGCGCAAGATCGAAAAGGTTAGAACATAGACGGGCTCTGTACGGGACGGCCACCCCGGCCGCTGCTCCGGTAAACTGTGCACCTTTCCCGGTTCCGCGCATCTCCCGTGATCAACATGCTCAACCCGGCGCCCGCGACGGTCTACCTCAAAGACTACGCTCCACCGGCGTTTCTCATTTCCACCGTCGACCTCGACGTCGACATCCAGGACGAGCTCACGCGCGTCACCGCCACGCTGGACATCCGCCGCAATCCGAAATCCGCCAACAGCAAGGGCCCCCTGGTCCTGGACGCCGATGAGCTGGAGCTGGAGTCGGTCGCCCTGGACAGCGTGCCGTTGGCGGAGTCGGCTTACACCGCGGACGCGAAGCGGCTGACGATCGCCGCGGTGCCCGACCGGTTCACGTTGCGGACGGTCTGCCGGATCCACCCCGAGCGGAACACCAAGCTCATGGGGCTGTACGTATCCAAGGACGGCTGTTTCACCCAGTGCGAGGCGGAGGGCTTCCGCCGCATCACCTACTTCATCGACCGTCCCGACGTGATGGCGCGCTACACCGTTACGATCCACGCCGACAAGGGCTACCCGGTGCTGCTGTCCAACGGCAACCTGGTGGCGAGCGGCGATGAGGACCCCTCACCCCACGCTCACCCCCGGATCACGTCCGGGGCAGGCTCTACCCGCTCCCAAGCTGGGAGAGGGACCTCTTTGTCTGTTGCCTCTCCCGCGGGGCACACCACCCCGGCGCTGCGCGCTACCCCTGCTGAGGGAGGAGAGCACACCACACCGGCGCTGCGCGCCACCCCTCCTCGGGAAGGAGGGGAAAAGGCCGCGCGGCACTGGGCGCGCTGGGTCGACCCTTTTCCCAAGCCCTCCTACCTGTTCGCCATGGTGGCAGCGAAGCTGGACAAGCTGGAGGATCGCTTCGTCACGAGGTCGGGACGCGAGGTCAGCCTGCAGATCTATGTCGAGCCGGGCAAGCTGGACCAATGCGGCTTCGCTATGCAGGCGCTCAAGAAGGCCATGAAGTGGGACGAGCAGGTGTTCGGGCTCGAGCTGGACCTGGACCAGTACATGGTCGTGGCAGTGGGCGACTTCAACATGGGCGCCATGGAGAACAAGGGCCTCAACATCTTCAACACCAAGTACGTGCTGGCCCGCCCCGACATCGCCACCGACTCCGACTTCATGTTCATCGACCGCGTGGTGGCGCACGAATACTTCCACAACTGGACCGGCAACCGCGTCACCTGCCGAGACTGGTTCCAGCTCTCGCTCAAGGAAGGTCTCACCGTGTTCCGCGATCAGGAGTTCGGCGCGGACATGTACTCGCGCGCGGTGGTGCGCATCCAGGAGGTGCGCAATCTACGCGCCGCCCAGTTCCCCGAGGACGCGGGGCCGATGGCGCACCCGGTGCGCCCTCAGTCCTACATGGAGATCAGCAATTTCTACACCGCTACGGTGTACGAGAAGGGCGCCGAGGTGGTACGCATGATCCACACCTTGATCGGACGCGAAAACTTCCGCAAGGGCATGGACCTTTATTTCCAGCGCTTCGACGGCCAGGCCGTGACCACGGACGATTTTGTGCAAGCCATGCAGGACGCGAGCGGCCTTGATCTCGGCCAGTTCAAGCGCTGGTACGACCAGGCCGGCACGCCTCTGATCGAAGTGAGCAGCGTCTACGATGAGAACGCCAAACGCTGCACGTTGACCGTGAAGCAATCGTGCCCGCCGACACCGGGGCAACCAGAAAAGGCGCCCTTGCACATCCCGTTTGCGGTCGGGCTGGTTGGGCCTGGCGGCGAAGACATTGCGTTGCAACTCGAGGGCGAACCGCAGGCCGGCGGCAGCACGCGCGTGCTGTCGCTCAGATCGCAGGAGGAGCGCTTCGCCTTCGTCAACGTTGCGCTCAAGCCGGTGCCCTCGCTGCTGCGCGACTTCTCGGCGCCGACGATCCTCAAGTACGCGTACACCAGAGACGAGCTGACGCAGCTCCTGGCCCACGACGGCGACGCCGTCAACCGCTGGGAGGCAGGGCAGCGGCTGGCGCTGGAGATCCTGCTTGCCGCGATTTCGGCCCGGCGGGCGGGAGTCGAGTCCGCATTCCCGGACGGTTTCGTGGCAGCCTTCGGGCGCGTGCTAGCCGACGGCGCGAGCGACCCCGCGTTCGCCGCCGAAGCGCTCTCGCTACCCTCCGAAAGCTACATCGCCGAGCAGATGCAAGTCGTCGACCCCGACGCCGTTCACGCGGTACGCGTGGAGCTGCGACGGCACCTGGCGCGCTCCCTGGGCGAGGAACTGCTCGCCGCCTACGCCGCGCTGCAGACAAGCGGCCCGTACAGTCCGGACGCCAAGGCAGCGGCGCGGCGCGGCCTGCGCAATCTATGCCTCGGTTACCTGATGGAGCTCGATAGCCCCCAGATGCGCTCGCTGGCGCTGCAGCAGTTCGACGGCGCAAACAACATGACCGACGCCATGGCGGCGCTCTCGGCACTGGCCAACTACGACTGCCCGGAGCGCCGCGATGCGCTCGATCGCTTTTATGCCAGATGGAAAGCGGAACCGCTGGTGGTGGACAAGTGGCTCGGCGTGCAGGCAACCTCTCGCCTGCCAGGAACGCTGGGCGAGGTCATCCGGCTCATGTCGCACGAGGCGTTCAACATCAAGAACCCGAACAAAGTGTACTCGCTGATCGGGGGCTTCCGCAGCAACCAGGTGCGCTTTCACGCCGCCGACGGTGCCGGCTACCGCTTCCTGGCGGAGCAGGTCATCGCGCTGGACTCGCTCAACCCGACGGTGGCGGCGCGCATGGCACGCGGCTTCGACCGCTGGAGGAAGTTCGACGCGGGGCGGCAGGCGCATGCCAAAGCCGCGCTGGAGCTTATCCGCGACGCGCACGAACTGTCCACGGACACGTTCGAAGTCGTGAGCCGGGCGCTGGCGTGAGCGGCGCGTCCGATACGGATCGATGAGCGCGAGCGTTTCACAGCTCGAGGCGTTGCTGGACGCCCTTCCCGACGCCGCCATCGTGGTCGATGACACGGGACGAATCGTATTCGCCAGCAGCGCGGTGACCTCGCTGCTCGGCTACGAAGGCCACGAATTGACGGGTCAGCCCCTTTCTCTGCTGGTGCCGCAGCGCTTTCGCGCGTCCCACGAGCGGCATGTGAGCGAATATGCGGCGCACGGCAAGCCCATGCCGATGGGAAGCCGGCCCGTGCTGTTCGCCGTCCACAAGTCCGGCGCCGAAGTCCCGGTGTCGATCTCGCTCTCCCGCCTCGAGGTGGAGAGCCGACCCTGCTCGGTGGCCATGCTGCGCGATGCGTCGCGGTTTCAGGAGAAAATCGGTGAGATGCTGGAGCAGGCCGAGCTCGATACGCTCACCGGCCTGGGCAACCGGCTCCACCTCGCGAGCAAGCTGGCGTCCTCGCGCTCTGCCGGTTTCGCGCTGCTGTACCTGGACCTCGCTCAGTTCAAGCCCTTCAACGACAAGCATGGCCATCGCGTCGGAGACGAAGTGCTGCGCATCGTCGCCCGCCGCATCAAGGCCACCATACGAGCAACGGACACGGCAGTCCGCGTGGGCGGCGACGAGTTCGTGGTCGTACTCGAAGGGCTCACCGATACCGAGCAGGTCGAGGCTCGCGCCATGGCCGTCGCCGAGAGCATCGTCAGACCCGTGCAGGTCGGCTCCGTCGTCGGAGAGATCGGCGTGAACATCGGCGGCGCGATCTACCCGCTGCACGCCGCCACGGTGGATGAGCTGCTGGAGCGTGCCGACGAGGCCATGTATCGGGCAAAGCGATCGATGCAGACGTACTGCCTGTTCGGCAGCTGGCCGCGCCTGGAGCGGGCCCTCTGATCTCGATAGGGTGGGTGGCAGGCGGATGCGCAGAATCGAGCGGCTGCGAAGCCTCGGACCTTGTTCAGACCCCCAACAAGCTCATCGGCGCGGCAGCGATGGCAAGCACCACTGGGATCGCTTTCGCAGGACCGTCCGGGTCAGTCAGCGGGAGGCTTCGCCTCGCGCGGCGCGGTGTCCACCTCCAGCGCTTCGGCGGCGGCGCCACCGGACTCGGACAGCAACGGGTTGGTCTCCTCCTCAGACCCCAGCCCAGCCATCAGAAGCCGGTAGCGCAAATCCGATGCGCTGCTGCGGCACGGCGGCGGCGTCGGCACTATTCTGATGATGCTGCTGCGTGACATTGATGTGACCTTCCCGGGGTCGGGCCGCGAAGGAGCTGACCAATCTCAACTCGCATGCGAACGGCGTGCCCGCACCATCTGCAGCCGCTGAACGGGAGTGTCACAAGGACCAGCGGATGAGCGGATAGGGCGTGCCGACAAGCGGTGGGCCGGTCGCACCGCGCCCAGCCTCCGCTGGCCGTCCGGCGTCAGGTCCAGATGGTGTCGACGCTGCCGCTCAGGGAGATCGCTTCGCGTTCACGGCGTGCGATGCTGCACACCGTACTTCGCGTAGATCCGGTCGACCGTGCCATCGCCCAGCATCTGGACCAGCACCGGGTTGATCGCTTCCACCAGGGCGTTGTCGGCTTTGCGCATGCCGACAGATACCGTCCAGCCTAATTCGGGCTCGTGGTCATAGGCGTAGGCGAGCCCCAAGGGCCGCTCGGGGTGGGTATGGTTGTAGTAGGCGACCTTCGCCGGACTGATGGCGGCGGCCTGGATGTCTCCGTTGATCAGATCTTCGATCATGTCGCCCTCGAACGAGTAGGGCGAGGTTCGCAGCCCCTTCTTGCCCAGCACGACGCTGGCGAGCGACTCGATCATCACACCGATCTTCTGAGGAGGACGCACCTCGTCGAACGTCTCGACCACCGGGATTCCGGGCGCAAGCGCAAGCGCGACCCCCGATTTCTGGTATGGAATAGACAGCTTCAGCTTGCCATCGTGCACCTCCGGATCGCTGAATGCGTCCATCACGATGTCGCAGTTTACGAAGTTCGCGCGGTAGTGCGGATAGATCCAGTCCACCCGCAGTTCGACACCCAGCCCCTGCGCCAGGGCGCGCGCCAGCTCGATCTGGAAGCCGGGCGGATCGGCCTTGTCGCTGGCGTATGGCAGAGCGTCGGGGTTGGCGCACAGCTCCAGCGTGCCGCGCCCTTTTATCTCCGCGAGCGTTCGCGCTTGAGCCTCGCACGCCACCAGCGCGGCGAGCGCCATGGCTACGACGCCCAAGCGCGCGCACGCCTTTGCCATTTCATGGCGAATAGTCATTGAATCTCCTCTGAGTCGAGTCGAATCGTTCGGATGGAAATGTTGCGGTCCGACCCGCGGCAGCGGGGCAGAGTCGAAGCCAACGACGCGGGGATTCAGCGATCCTCAAGCGATTCTCCCCCGCGTTCCAGTGCCAATTATATCAGGGCAAAAGCAAACGCCTCGGGCGCGCCCGAGCTGTCATCCGTCTTCGGTTCTGACGAGCGCATTTCACGCTACCAGGGTTCAGCCGGACCGCGGCTCGGTGCCGGCCGCTAGCGCCTCCGCGTCAAGCCGCTGGCCACGCGCTCCGCCCGGATCATCTCCGACGCTTTCTCGGCGATCATCACGGTGGGCGCGTTCGTGTTGCCCGAGGTGATGCGCGGCATGACCGAGGCGTCGACCACTCTCAGCCCCATCACGCCGCGCACGCGTAAGCAGTCGTCCACCACCGCGGTTTCATCTTGCCCCATCTTGCAGGTGCCCACGGGGTGGAAGATGGTTGTCCCCAGATCCCCGGCGGCGCGCGCGAGCTGCGCGTCGGATTCGACGCCGGAACCCGGCTTCAACTCGCCCGGCTCGTACCTCGCCAGCGCCTTAGCCGCCATGATCCGGCGTGTAAAGCGGATGGAGTCCACCGCCACTCTGCGGTCCTCCTCGGTCGACAGATAGTTCGGCTTGATGGCCGGGTGCGCTTGCGGATCCGGGCTCTTGATGCGCACGTACCCTCGACTGGTCGGCCGGACGTTGCACACAGAGGGGGTAATGGCGGGGAACGGATGCAGCGGCTCGCCGAACTTGTCCAGCGA
Organism: Burkholderiales bacterium; assembly: GCA_035501675.1. Taxonomy (GTDB): domain Bacteria; phylum Pseudomonadota; class Gammaproteobacteria; order Burkholderiales; family SHXO01; genus SHXO01. Next base: position 10,176 of record DATJVW010000322.1, on the reverse strand, counting down.
CAGCGGCTGCACGTGCCACTCGATGTTAGCCGAGGCCTGTGACGAATCGCTGCGGGCGAAGGCTCCGAGCTGCGAGGGCGGCATGGTGAGCGGCCCGGTCTTGAACAGCAGGTATTCCAAGCCCATGGCTGCTTTGCCGCGCAGAGTACCGGCGCGCTGGTTGAGCGTCGACACGTTGCTGACCTTGTAGACCAGGCGTATCTGCAGGTGGTCGTGGAGGTTCTCGCCCACGCCGGGCAGTTCGAGGTTCACAGGAACGCCGTACTGCCGCAGCAGCGCGGCAGGTCCGATCCCGGATAGCTGCAGTATCTGGGGCGAGCCGATCGCGCCTGCCGACAATATCACCTCGCGCCGGGCCTCGACCACACCTTCCACGGCCCGCGGCGCACGCAGCTCGACGCCGGTCGCGCGCTTGGTGCCCTCGCGCGTCTCGATGCGGACGCGCTGAACGTACGCGTGCGTCATGACCGTGAGATTGCGCCGGCGCAGCGCTGGACGCAGAAAAGCCCGCGTCGCGCTCCAGCGCACGCCCCGGCGCTGGTTCACCTGGAAGTACGCATTGCCGAAATTGTCGCCGCGGTTGAACTCTATGATCTTCGGGATGCCGCATTCCACGGCGGCCTCCCGCCAGGCGTCCAGGATCTCCCAGCTCACGCGCCGCTCCTCGACGCGCAACTCGCCGCCCGCGCCGTGCAACGCGTCGGCGCCGTGAACATAGTCCTCGGTGCGCTTGAAGTAGGGCAGCACTTCGTCCCAGGACCAGCCGCGGTTGCCCAGCGCAGCCCAGTGATCGTAGTCGCTCCTCTGCCCGCGCATGTGGACCATGGCATTGATGGACGAGCATCCGCCCAACACCTTGCCGCGGGCGTAACCGATGGAGCGTCCATTGAGACCTTCCTCGACTTCGGTCTTGTAGCACCAGTCGGTGCGCGGGTTGCCGATGGTATACAGGTATCCGACCGGGATATGGATCCAGAAATAGTCGTCCTTCCCGCCCGCTTCCAGCAGCAGGACGTTGACGTCCGGGTCGGCGGACAGCCGGTTCGCGAGCACGCAGCCGGCGGTACCCGCACCCACGATCACATAGTCGTAGGTGCCCAGCGACCTGGGAACCATTTCCCCTCCTGCTTCTTGTTCTGCACGGTTTGTGTCACTCCGGCTTGTGTAACTGGCGCGGGTCGATTCCGAAGGCCGGAGGAGCAAATGTTACGCGCATGTGGATGGCTGCGGCCCACGGGGGCGAGGCTCGACAGTAAGCCGTAAGAGGGGCTCCAGGCAAGGAAAATGCATGAGGAAGCCGTCGCGATGCCGTAAGGCCGACACCATGACGTTACCCATCCACCAGAATGCGTTATCGCTGGGCTCCATGCTGATGGAGTACAGGCTCCAGTCTGTGCTCGGCGCGGGCGGATTCGGCATCACCTACCTGGCGCACGACACGAACCTCCAAAAGGACGTGGCGATCAAAGAGTATCTGCCGGGTGCGATCGCCGTGCGCGGATCGAGCGGCAGCGTGCTCCCGACCAGCTCCGGTCTGGAGAAGGACTATCGCTGGGGCCTGGACCGCTTCATCCAAGAGGCGCGCACGCTCGCCAAGTTCAGCCATCCGCACATCGTGCGGGTCAACCGCTTCTTCGAGGCCAACGGCACGGGCTACATGGTGATGGATTACGAAGCCGGCGAGCCGCTCAAAGCCTGGCTCCAGCGCAACCCGTTTCCCCCCGAGCCGACGTTGAGGGCCATGCTCGCGCCCCTGCTGGAGGGTCTCGAAAAGGTCCACGCTGCGGGCTTCTTGCACCGGGACATCAAGCCCGACAACATCTTCATCCGCAAGGACGGCGGGCCGGTGCTGATCGACTTCGGATCCGCGCGCCAGGCCGTGAGCGGTGCAACGCAGACCCTGACCACGATCGTTTCGCCGGGCTACGCGCCCTTCGAACAGTACACGACCTCTGCCGAACAGGGGCCGTGGTCCGACATCTACTCGCTGAGCGGCGTGCTGTACTTCGCGGTCACGGGCCAGAGCCCGCCCGATGCCATCACGCGCATGAAGTCGGACGCGTTGAGCCAGGGGCTGGGGGGGGCTCGCTTGCGCTACAGCGGGCCCTTGGTCGACGCCATCGGCTGGGGTCTCGCGCTCGAGGAAGGTTCGCGTCCGCGCAACATCGCCCAGTGGCGCGAGGTCCTGTTCGGCCAGCGCGTCATGGTCCCGCAGAGCGCCGCGGTCGGCGCCCAGCCTTCGCAAAAGAACGCGAAGAGCACGCAGGTTTCCGCCGCAGGGTCGACCGGCAGAGCGGCTGCGAGCTCAGCAGCGGAGCGCATCGAGCGCGCCGCCGCATACGCAGCAGCGCAGGCCGCGTCGCGCAGCTCACTCCAGTTCGAGCACAGGAGCACATTTCCCTGGAAAAGCGTCGCGCTGGCTGTCGTCGCTGTAGCCATGGTGGGCGTTGGTCTGCGCACGATGCGGCCGGACCCGAGGGCGCATGCTGCCCGACCCACAGCGGTAGTACTGAGCATGCGGCAACTGGCTGGCCCGAGTGTGGACACACCTTCATCCGCTACGACGCTGCAGCAGTCGCAGCAATCGTTTTCCGTAGTCGCGCCCCCACAGCAGCAACGGTCGCCCGCCGCCGAGGCGAACGTGGCGGCAGCAGCCAGCGAGACCTTGTCTGCGAACCCGCAGCCGGCTCCCGCCTTACCCTCCTCGGAAACCAGCGCGCCTGCAGCCTCCGTCGAATCGTCTGGCGCAGACGCTGGCTCCCACACGATCCTGCCCGCGGAGCGACGAGTCGAAGCCCGTTTCCGCGCGGCTGACCCGGAGAACACGGGGCTGACGCGGGAGGAGATGGCCAGAAACTTTCCTCGCCTCGCCACCCATTTCGACGAGATCGACACCAACCACAACGGACGCATTGAAGCGTCGGAGCTGAGCCGCGCACTCCAGCACATGACATCCCAGGCGCGCGACACGCAGTAGCGCGGCCGCCCGGGCGGCACCGAACCTCTCCCACGGCTGCGCGCATGTCTTTCGGATACCGGCTTGCCACGCGCGAGTCCAGCCTTGAAAATGCCTAGAACCTAGGTTCTAGTCCATTCCGAGCTTCCCAGAGTGAGTGCAGCGGCTGTTTTCGAGTGCCTGACCCGCACGCGGGTGATTCCCGTGCTGCGCCTCGCAACGCGCAGTGCCGCTGCAGCCGCCATTGAATGCCTGATAGAGGCCGGGTTCGGCACGGTCGAGCTGACGCTCACCACGCCCGATGCGCTGGCTCTGATCGGCGATTTGCGCAAGCGCATGGACAGCGCGTTCCTGGTCGGCGCCGGAACCGTGCTCGACCTCGACACGGCGAGGCGTTGCCTGGATCAGGGCGCCGACTATTTGGTATCGCCCTGTCTGGTCGCGGGAATGGCCGGCCTCGCGCACGATGCGGGCCGCGCTGCGCTGAGCGGGGGCTTCTCCCCCGGCGAAGTGTTGGCGGCCTGGCGCGACGGTGCGCAGATCGTGAAGGTGTTCCCCGCCTCGACCGGCGGTCCTGGCCACCTGCAGGCCATTCACGCGGTCTTCCCCGAGATCCCGCTCTGCCCCACGGGCGGGGTCTCCGCGGCCAACATGCTCGACTACTTCAAAGCGGGCGCGACTCTGGTCGGCATAGGCAACAACATCGTCGACCAGGGTGCGCTGGCGGCGGGCGACCGCGCTCAAGTGATCCGGCACGCGCGCCAGTTTCTCGACCTGGCGCACAGCGCTCCGCGGTGACGATGGGTGCCGCCGTCGACATCGTCTCCCTCGGCGAGCCGCTGTACGAATTCAGCCAGATCCGCGGCGAAGACAAGAGGTATCTACAGGGCTTCGGTGGCGACACCATGAACGCGGCCATCGCGGCGGCACGCCAGGGGGCGCAAGCGGCCTACATCACGCGCCTGGGCGACGACGAGTTCGGCCGCCAGTTGCTCGATCTGTGGCGCAGCGAAGGACTCGACACCTCCGGCGTCGGGCTCGATTGCGAAGCGCACACCGCCGTTTACTTCATCCACTACGGGCCGCAGGGCCACGTGTTCAGCTATCTGCGAGCCGGCTCTGCGGCCAGCCGCATGCGGCCGGAGCATCTGCCGCTCGACTTGATCCGGCACGCGAAGTTCTTTCACGCTTCGGCCATCTCACAGGCCATCAGCGCCAGCGCCTGCGATACCGTCTTCGCTGCGATCGACACGGCTAAATCCGCCGGCGTGAAGTTCGCCTACGATTCGAATTTGCGCTTGCGGCTATGGCCGTTGCCGCGGGCGAAAGCGGTGATCACCGCCACCATCCCCCTTGCCGATTACTTCCTGCCCAGCCTGGACGACGTGAAGGCGCTGTCCGGGCTGGAGCAGCCCGAAGCGATCGTGGACTGGAGCCATCGCTTGGGCGCAAGGCACGTCGCGCTCAAGCTGGGCGCCGACGGCGCGCTGGCGAGCGACGGCGCGCGCCAGGAACGCATTGCGCCGCATCAGGTGGAGTGCGTGGATGCAACCGGGGCGGGCGACTGCTTCGCGGGCTCATTGCTCGCGCGGCTGTGTCTCGGAGACGACTTCTGGCGCGCGGTGCGCTACGCCAACGCCGCGGCCGCACTCGCCACCACCGGCTACGGCGCGGTGGCACCGCTGCCGAGGCCGGAGGCGGTCCGCAAGCTCCTCGCATCACAAGCGCAACGCTAGAGCGTAGCCGGTCAACTCGAGATACCCGCGCCCGACTTCTCGGCCCTCCTGCATTGCCCGGACCGCGCCTTCCCAGTAGATCGTTCCGGTGCTGGCGCGCGAGTCGAGCTCCTGGTCGTCCATGAGAGGAGCGAGGTGGAGCGCGATGCGTCCCGCGCTCAAGCGCATCTCGACGGGGTATTCGACTTGCGTCCGCGGTGAGCGCCAGCGGCGTACCGGCGTGAATTCGATCTCGCCCGGCGCGAAGACCTTGACCCTGCGCGACGCGTCGCGCCATGTGCCGCCGGCCCAGAGATCGTTCCCGTCCTGACCGCGGATGCGGAAAGCCATGAGCGCGCCGCCGTCCGCCAGGTTGATCCCGGCCCAGTCCCAGCCGGCGGCTTCCGGCGCAAGGTAGTGGCTCGACCACTCGTGATCGAGCCAGGCCCGGCCCGCGACCGGAAAGGTCTTTCCTCCCATCGCGATCATACCGCCTACTGCGAGATGCGGGCGGCTGTAGTAATGGCTCGCCTGCCCACGCATCGGCCCCTTGCGGCTGAACCCCTCTTCCCCCTCGAGCAGGATGGGCTGTGTGGGCCCGAAGGTGAGCTCCAGGTCGAAGTCGCGTGCGGGAATGCGCGCGACGTACCCATCGGGGGTGAGCTGCAACGACCACTGTTCTATCCACACCCGCGTGGTTTCCGACTCGGCCCCGGCCAGACCCAGGCCTTCGCGCGCGGCGCGCTGGTCGTGGCGCAACCTGCCCAGCTGCGGGTCAGCCACCGCGGCGTGAGCGAACAGCAGCTGCTTCGGAGCAAACGCGCTGGGGTTATCTTCCTGCACGCCAGGCCGGTTGCGGAAGAAGGTGATCTGCACGCCGAGGTCGCCGCCTCTCGCATCCTTCACCCACCCGGTGATGTACCACCACTCGGTGCGGTATTGCGGATGCGCGCCGTGATCCCGCGGAAAGACCAGCGCTTGGGAACGCCTCACTTCCGGATAACCGGCCCATGCCCGCGCAGCGCACGCCAACGTGGGCAAAGCGAGCAGGAAGCGTCTCCGGGCCCTCTTCGTCTGCTCACTCATTCACTCATTCACCCATTCGCCCGCGCACTCTGGGCTAAACTTACTGCCGACTCGAGCGCATGCCCTAAGCCCAACGACCGTTGCTCCGGGAGGACGAGCCCATGATCAAGCCCTATACCGCCGTCGGCCTCATTCCCACCGTACGCGGCATCCGCAAGCGCAAAGACATCATGCTCAACCTCGAGCACCTGTCGCACCTGGTGAAAGCCGCCGCCTGGCTGTCCAGCCTGGACCTGCCGGTGCGCTTGATCGCATTCCCCGAGGGCGCACTGCAGGGCTTCAACGACGAAGTGCTCGATCTGGATCACGTGCAGTTTGCGCGCGAGGGCGCGGTCGACATCCCGGGCGAGGAAACCGAGTACCTGGGCAACATCGCCCGCGAGTACGACGCTTTCATCATGGCACAGGCCAAAGCGCGCCACCCCGACATCAAGGACCGCTTCTTCAACGTCGGGTTCATCCTCGATCCCAAGGGCGAGGTGATCCTGCAGCACTACAAGGTCTCGCCGCTCTTCCCCGTCGAGCACTCGGTCTGCCCGCACGACGTCTACGACTGGTGGGTGGAAAAGTACGGGCGCAACCTGCAGGCGTTCTGGCCGGTGGTGGACACGGAGATCGGGCGCCTCGGCATCATGATGGCCAACGAGGGCTCCTATCCCGAGAACGCGCGCGCGCTGGCCATGAACGGCGCCGAGGTCGTCTATCGCGCGTCGTACCCACACCCGGGCACCGGCAACGAGCTGTTCGAGATCCAGAGCCGCGCCCGCGCATTGGACAACAACATGTACGTGGTCGCGCCCAACATGGGAACCTACTACTTGTTCGCGGAGGAGACCACACCCATCGACACTTTCGGCGGCCGCTCCTTCATCATCAACTATAAGGGCCAGATCGTCGGGCGCCAGGATTACGGGGCGGGGTCGACTTACGTGGGCGGCGTGATCGACATCGAGGCGCTGCGCGACCATCGGGCCCGCGCGCAGTGGGACAACTGGATGAAGGACCTGCGCACGGAGCTGTATCAGATCCTGTACGAACAGCCCATCTACCCGAAGAACCTGTACCTGAACCGCGTCCCGATGAAGCACGCGGAGTACCGCGAGAAGGTGATCGACAAGCAGATCCAGTTGATGCACGCCCGCGGCATCTGGAAGAAGCCTCAGCGGTAGGACGCGCAGGCAGAGGCGCTTGCGCCCGGGACACAGAGCCCGTTGCGCCGCCGTAGCGCCGGCGCCTTACGAACCCGGATTCACACGTGCAGACTGGCGTTCACGCCGTTGCGGTCGTGCGGGCTGAGCGACTGGGGGTTGAAGCGTACGGGAGGCGCGGCGCGGCGGAACGGGAACAACAGCTGTCCTAAGAACGTGTCGGGAACCTTCGTGCTGCTCGTTCCAAAGCGGCTCGGTTGCACCCCCCTGGGCATATGGAATGTGCCGAACGCGAGATCCAGGAAAGGAAACAGCGGCGCGTAGTTCTTGTTGAGGCCCTGCTCTTCGGTCGTGTGATGCCAGCGGTGAAACAGCGGGCTCGCGATGACATAGCGCAGCGGCCCGAAGGACCAGCTCACGTTGGCATGCAGCAAGACGGCATAGAAGGTCAAGAACGGCACGTACGCGGCGAGCGCCTTCAGAGGAAACCCGAGACAGGCCAGCGACACAGCCTGCACCAGCCTGGAGGCCACGTCGTTGACGGGGTGGATCCGCAGCGCTGAGAGCCAGTCCAGCTGCGTCGAGCTGTGGTGCACCGCGTGGAACTTCCACAGGCGCCGGCCGTGAAACCAGCGGTGAGTCCAATAGCCGATCAGGTCCCCCAGCAAGAACAGCTCTAGCAGAATCAGCCAGTGCGGCTGACTCATGACCGGACCGAACCCGTCGGCGAGGCGCGGCCCGAGCCGGCGGCCCAGCGCAGCGAGCACGATGATGACGCCGGCCACGCTGACCGTCTTGGAAATCGCCCGAGTGACGAGCGGCGTGAGCAACCCGTACAGCAGATCCACCGTGCTGTCCTGGCGCCATAGCGGCTGCGCTCGCACCGATGGAAAGAGTCGCTCCGAGGCGTAGAGCACGGCGCCTAGACCAGCGAGCGCCATCAGAATTCCGAGAAACTGCACCATGGTCGGCATCTCCTTGGGGAAGCTCCGACAAGCCCTGTACGAAGCAGGAAATGCTCCCGAGAAACCGCTGCAAAAGTGCTCCGAAGCACACATCCTCACTACGGGTCTGCGGGTATCGGGCCTTCGCTCCGATGCCGCGGCACCGGGGCGTTGCACTGCCAGAAAACGCCCTCGAGACAGTGCGTTGCTCGAACTGTGCAATGGCCTTCTTTTTGCTTCGACAGCGCTGGATCCCGCGCCACATCATCCGACCGAGCGCGGCACGGGAATCTCGACACCGGCATAAAGGGCGTCCCGCCGACGAGATACTCGCTCTTCATCACTGGCGCCTCCGCCACGGAGCGGCAAGGCGGGACGCCCCCGACTTTTCCCGAGGCAGAAGCGGTCCCGATGAAATGGGATGCGATGAAGGTTCGCAGTCTCAGCAGCAGGCTGGCGCTCGTGTTCGCGTTGTTGTTCACGGTTGTGCAGGCCAGCGTGCTGCTGCTCGTCGACCGATTCAGCGCTGGCATCGCACGGGACAGAAACGCCGAGGAACTGCAAGTCGGCGAACGGGTGTTTCTGCGCCTCCTGGACCAAAACCAACAGCGACTGCTTCAGGCAGCGGAAGTTCTATCCAAAGACTTCGCGTTCCGGCAGGCCGTTGCGACGGGTGACACGCCCACCATTCCCTCCGTACTGCATAACCATGGCGCTCGGGTCCAAGCCAGCGTCATGATGCTGGTGTCACCCGAAAACGTGCTCATCGCTGATTCGCTCCATCCGGGAGCGGGACGCCGGCCGTTTCCCCGGCCCGCCCTGATCCACTCTGCTCAGCAGCGAGGCAAGGCCTCGGCCCTGCTGATGTTCGACAACCGCCTGTATCAAGTCGTCGTTGTTCCGGTGCTGGCACCCGACCCGATCGCGTGGGTCGCCATGGGCTTTCTCATCGACGCGGCGTTCCTCAGCGATCTGCGCGCCATCACGTCGCTGCACGTCTCCTTCCTGGGACAGGATTCGAACAATGCGTGGCAGGTGCTCGCCACCACCCGGGCGCGCAAAGACTTGGAAGCATCGCTGTCCGCGGTCGCGATGCAGGACACGTTGAGCGGCGCACCCTTGCAGCTGGGCGGATACGACACGACCGTGGCCACGCTCACGAAACAAGGCAGCGACCCGCTCAAGATTGTCCTGCAGCGCTCCATCTCGGAAGGCATGGAACCTCTCGACCGGTTGAAGTCGCTGCTGTTGCTGCTGACCCTGGCCAGTATCTGCGCCTCGATCATCGGCAGCGTCATTCTGGCACGCCGGATCACTCACCCGCTGGCGGCGTTGACTCAGTTCGCAAAGCGCGTGCGCGATGGAGATTACAGCGGGCGCATCGAGCTCAAACGCGGCGACGAGGTCGGGGCGGTGGCGACCAGCTTCAATCACATGCTGGAGGGTATCGCCGCGCGCGAGGCCGAGGTTATGCGCCTGGCCTATGAGGACACCCTGACCGGCCTTCCCAACCGGGCGATGTTCAACGACCGGTTGACCCAAGCCGTGAAGCTGTACCGCCGCTCCGGCACGCCGGTCGCCGTTCTGGTCATGGACCTGGACCGTTTCAAGTACATCAACGACACGCTGGGCCACGGCGCGGGCGATGTCGTCCTGCAAGAGGTCGCCAAGCGTTTGCGCAACGCGGTGAGAGAGTCCGACACGGTGGCGCGGCTCGGCGGAGACGAGTTCGGAATCCTGCTTGCCACGGGCAACTCGGACCGGGCGCTGGTGGTGGCGCGCATGATCGACGCCGTCCTCGAGGAACCGATCGAGATCGATGGCCAGCCGGTCGATGTGGGATCGAGCATCGGCATCGCGCAGTGCCCGGCGCACGGCGAGGAGGCCGGCGTCCTGCTGCGGCACGCCGATGTCGCCATGTACGAGGCGAAGCAACAGAAATCGGGCGTGGCGGTGTATGAGCCGAGCTACGACAAGCACCGCGCCGAGCAACTATCGCTGCTGAGCGACTTGCGCAAAGCCATAGCGGCGCACCAGCTCAAGCTGCATTATCAGCCGAAGATCGACCTGCGGCGCGGGAGGTTGGTCGGCGTCGAGGCGCTGGTGCGCTGGGAGCATCCCGACCGCGGCATGCTGCCGCCGTCCGAATTCATCCCCTTCGCGGAGCAGACCGGTGTGATCAGGGAGGTCACTCGCTGGGTGATCCCCGAAGCGATGCGCCAGTGTGGCGTCTGGCTCTCCGCAGGCATGTCCTTAAGCGTCTCGATCAACGTCTCGACCCGCGATCTGCTCGACCGCGAGCTTCCGGGGATCTTCGGGGCGGCCAC
>DATJVW010000321.1:0-17488 GCA_035501675.1 Burkholderiales bacterium | reverse complement strand
CGGAGACGGCCGTGCTCCGCGCCTCTGGCGCCATCTCGGTGGCGCGGGTCTGCAGGGTGTTGTGCAGCATGTAGTAGCCCAGACCGAGCGCCGCGATCGCCGGCGCGCTCTGTTCCCACCCTGCAGCCATGGCAACGGTGGAGAAAGACACCAGCAGTATCGCGCCCCCGGCCCCCACCAAGCCACGCTGACCGAGGCGGCGGAGCAGGATCCTCACGAGCGCGCTGTAGACCACCCCGCCGAGCGCGAAGCCGGCCAGGATGACGCCGATCGCGCTGTAGCTCAGGCCGAAGTCCTGCCGGAGAAATGCCCCGAGGTAGCCGAAGGCTCCGAAGAACAGGAAGCCTTCGAGCGCGACGGCGAGCAGAACGACCCGTACCCGGCGCAGGCGCAGCAGCGCAAGATAGCCCCGCAGCGGGTCGACGCCCGAAGCGCTGGCGGAGCGCACGGCGTCGTGGTGACGCGCCAGAGGAAGCAACGTCAGACCAATTATTAGGAACGCGGCCGCCGGGACGAGGAACGTCGCCCGCCAGCCGACGTGGTCGCTGAACACACCGCCGAGCAGAGGTCCGCAGGTCTGCCCAAGCAGCGTGCCTGCGATGAAGCGCCCAAGCAACGCCTGCCGGCCCTCATAGGGTACGTTGTCGCCGACGAAGGTGAAGGACAAGGGAATGACCGCGCCGGCGGTCATCCCGGTCAAGAACCGGTAAAGCGCCAACGTTTCCAGCGATGTGGCCCACGCGCAGGCCGCGCAGGCCAGCGAGGCGAGCGCCAAGGCGATGGTGACCGCGCGCAACTTGCCGATCCTGTCAGCGATCGGGCCGTGGGCGAGCTGGAACAGCCCATAGGCCAGGGTGAAGGCGGTGATGAGCACGGCGGCAGCAGCGACGCTGACGCCGAACTCGTGCGCCACTTTGGGCAGCAGCGGCTCCGCCAGGCGCATGGTCAGTCCGGACACGAAGCCGGCGGCGGCCAACAGCAATAAGGGTCGTCGTGTGTCCATCGCCGGCGATTGCGCCGCTTTCGCAGACAAAAGCGCGTATGGTACAGCGCGGCGCTTGGGGCGCATCGACGTGAACGCGCGGCGCTGGGTAAGATGAGCCGCTCGATGCGGACAACACGGATGCAGCAGGCCATGGCTTCTCGGAGCGACCAGAACCGAGTTCTCACCCTCTCTACTCGCGATAGACGCAGGCCGCAGTCGTGAGCGAGCGCGTGGAATGCGTCGTCATCGGGGCCGGAGTGGTTGGGCTCAGCGTCGCTCGCGAACTGGCGCTGGCCGGGCGCGAGGTGATCGTGCTGGAGGCGGCAGAGGGCATTGGCACCCACACCAGCTCGCGCAACTCGGAGGTCATACACGCCGGCATCTACTATACCCAGGGCTCGCTCAAGGCGAGCCTGTGCGTGGCCGGCAAACGCATGTTGTACGCGTACTGTGCAGCGCGCGGTATCCCGCATCAGCGCATCGGCAAGATCGTTGTCGCCACGGAGCAGGCCGAAGTCGACGCGCTCAGCTCTTACGTGGCGAAGGCCGAAGCCAATGGCGTCGACGACCTGCGCTGGCTCAGTCGGGAGGAGCTGCGCGAGCTGGAGCCCGAAGTGCGCTGTGTGGCCGGGCTCATGTCCCCGTCGACCGGCATCGTCGACAGCCACGCGCTGATGCTCGCGCTCGAAGGCGACGCCGAAGGTCACGGCGCGAGCCTCGCGTTCCTCAGCCCGGTGCAATCCGGCGAGGTGCGCGGCAGCGAGATCCTGCTCGCGGTGGGCGGGGCCGAGCCCATGGTGCTGGCTTGCGAGAGCGTGGTGAACTGCGCGGGGCTCTTTGCGCAGAACGTCGCCCGCTCCATCGCCGGCCTTCCGCCCGACAGCGTCCCGCCGCAGTACTTCGCCAAGGCGCACTACTACACGCTGTCGGGCAAGTCGCCTTTCGGGCGCCTCGTGTACCCCGTCGCGACCAATGCATTCCTGGGCGTTCACGTGACCCTCGATCTGGGAGGTCAAGCGCGCTTCGGGCCGGACGTGAGCTGGGTGGACCACGTGGACTACGCGTTCGATCACTCGCGCGAACCGCTGTTCTACGCAGCGATCCGGCGGTACTACCCCGCATTGAGGGACGGTCAGCTCACGCCCGGCTACACGGGCATCCGCCCCAAGATCTCGGGTCCGCGGGATGCGGCGGCGGATTTTCTCATTCAGGGCCCCAAGGACCATGGCGTAGCCGGACTGGTCAACCTGTACGGCATCGAATCCCCAGGACTCACCGCTGCGTTGGCGATCGGGGAATACGTGCGCGATCTGCTGGATCCGACCCCCGGTGACATGGCAGCGGCGCCATCGCGCCCAGGTTGATAAGGCCCCATCGCAGGCGTAGCATCGTTCGTTCCCAGCAACGGCGCATTGCGCGTCTCCCCGCGTCGGGTAGAGTATCGGTTAGAGATCCGCAGCACCCGGCCCGGGCACGGGTAAGAAACGCAAATCAACAGGAGGAGGGCCATGTCAGTCACAGTTTCCATGACCGTGAACGGGAAGCCCGTCACGGCTGAGGTCGAACCGCGCACGCTGTTGGTGGATTTCATCCGCAGTCAGCTGCGACTGACGGGCACCCACGTCGGCTGCGACACGGCCCAGTGCGGCGCCTGCACCATTCACATGAACGGCGCGGCCGTGAAGTGCTGCAATATGCTCGTCATGCAGGCCCAGGGCGCGAAGCTTGTCACCATCGAGGGAATCGCCGCGGCGGACGGCAAGCTGCATCCGATGCAGGAGGCGTTCCGCGACCATCACGGACTGCAATGCGGGTTCTGCACACCGGGCATGGTCATGAGCGCGATCGATTTGGCGACGCGTCATTCCAATCTGACCGAAGCGACAATCCGCGCGGAACTGGACGGGAACATCTGCCGCTGCACCGGGTATCACAACATCGTGAAAGCAGTGCAGGCCGGCGCACAGGTGATGAGGAGCTGAGCCATGGGCGCGATGAACCTGATCGGAACCGCAGTCAAGCGCAAAGAGGATTACCGCTTCCTGACCGGCGCCGGAACCTACACCGACGACGTCCAGCTCGACCGCCAGACCTACGCCTATTTCGTTCGCTCGCCGCACGCGCACGCGACCATCAAGCGCATCAACAAGGACAAGGCGCTGCAGGCGCCAGGCGTGCTCGCGGTGTTCACGGGTGAAGATCTGACCGCCGCCAAGGTGGCGGGTCTGCCGTGCGGCTGGCTCATCACCGATGTCAACGGCCAGCCCATGAAGGAGCCCGCCCATCCGCCGCTGGCTCAGGGCAGGGTGCGTTACGTGGGAGACCACGTGGCGGTGGTTATCGCGGAGTCGTACCTCCAGGCGAAGGATGCTGGTGAACTCGTCGAGGTCGACTACGCTGTGCTCCCGGCGGTAGTGGACGTTGCCGACGCGCGCAAGAAAGGCGCTCCGGTCCTGCACGAGGTCGCACCGGACAACACGTGCTACGTGTGGGCCCTGGGCGACAAGGCGGCCGTAGACAAAGTGTTCGCCTCGGCGCACCACGTGACCCAGCTGGACTTCGTCAACAACCGCCTGATACCCAACGCGGTGGAGCCGCGCGCGGCGCTGGCGAGCTACAACCGGGCCGAGGACAGCTATACCCTGTACGTCGCCAGCCAGAATCCGCACGTGGAGCGGTTGCTCATGACCGCCTTCGTGCTGGGACTTCCCGAGCACAAAGTGAGGGTCGTCGCGCCGGACGTGGGCGGCGGCTTTGGCTCGAAGATCTACCTCTACGCCGAGGACGTGGTGGTGACGTGGGCCTCCAAGCAGATCAACCGCCCGGTCAAGTGGACGGCGGAACGCAGCGAGTCCTTCCTGAGCGATGCGCACGGCCGGGACCATCTGACGCACGCCGAGCTGGCGCTCGACCAAGACGGCAAGTTTCTCGCCATGCGCGTGCAGACCACCGCCAGCATGGGCGCCTATCTGTCCACGTTTGCGTCATGCATCCCGACCATCCTGTACGCGACGCTGCTGGCGGGCCAGTACACCACACCGCTGATCCACTGCGAGGTCACCGCCGTGTTCACCAACACGGCTCCGGTCGACGCCTACCGCGGCGCCGGCCGCCCAGAGGCGACCTACGTGGTGGAGCGTTTGGTGGAGACGGCCGCGCGCGAGATAAAGCTCGATCCGGCCGAGATCCGGCGGCGCAATTTCATCCGCGAGTTCCCTTATCAGACGCCGGTAGCGCTGCTGTACGACACCGGCAACTACGAGGCGACGCTGGGCGAGGCGGTGAAGCTGGCCGACGTCGCGGGCTTTTCGGCTCGCCGACAAGAGGCGGCCGCGCGCGGCAAGCTGCGCGGCCTGGGCTATGCCGCATATATCGAGGCGTGCGGTATCGCCCCGTCCAACGTCGCGGGCTCGCTGGGCGCGCGTGCCGGCCTGTTCGAGGCGGGGGAAGTTCGCGTCCACCCGACCGGCAAGGTGACGGTGTTCACGGGCTCGCACTCCCATGGTCAGGGGCACGAGACGACGTTCGCGCAAGTGGTCGCGAGCCGGCTCGGCATTGGCCTCGACGACGTGGATATCGTGCACGGCGATACCGACCGCGTCTTGTTCGGCATGGGGACCTACGGTTCTCGCTCTATCGCGGTGGGCGGCACGGCCATCGTGAAGGCCCTGGACAAGGTGATCGCCAAGGGCAAGAAGATCGCTGCGCACCTGATGGAGGCGGCCGACGCCGACGTGGAGTTCACCGACGGCGTGTTCAAGGTGGCCGGCACCGACAAGCAGGTCCCGTTCGCCCAGGTCGCGCTCAGCGCCTATGTGCCGCACAACTACCCGCTGGACCGGCTGGAGCCGGGACTGAACGAGAACGCCTTCTACGACCCCACGAACTTCACTTTCCCCGCCGGCACTTACGTCTGCGAGGTCGAGGTCGATCCGGATACCGGCGAAACGCAGATCGTAAGCTTCACCGCGGTGGACGATTTCGGGAAGATCATCAATCCGATGATCGTGGCCGGGCAGGTGCACGGCGGGCTGACCCAGGGCATCGGCCAGGCGCTGCTCGAGAACTGCCGCTACGACCGCCAGAGCGGTCAGCTGCTGACCGGCAGCCTGCTCGATTACTGCATGCCGCGCGCCGACAACGTGCCCAGCTTCAAGCTGGAGACCAAGGAGACACCCTGCACCCACAACCCGTTGGGGGTGAAGGGCTGCGGCGAAGCGGGCGCCATCGGCGCTCCGGCGGCGGTGATGAACGCCCTCACCGACGCGCTGGGCGTCCGCGACTTGGAGATGCCCGCCACGGCCGAGCGCGTCTGGCGCGCGCTCGAGCAGGCCAAGATGCGCAAAGCGGCCTGATCGCAAAGGAGAACGTCATGTATCAGTTCAACTATCACAAGGCCTCGAGCGTTGCCGACGCCGCGGCGCTGCTGGCCCGCAATCCCGAGGCGAAGCTGCTGGCCGGCGGCCAGACCCTGATCGGCGCCATGAAGCTGCGCTTGGCTGCTCCGTCGGATCTCGTGGATCTGGGAGCGATCGCCGAGCTGCGCGGGATCAGGGCCGACGGCGGCACGTTGACCATCGGCGCGATGACGCGCCACGCGGAGGTCGCCGGTTCCAAGGACCTGGCCCAGACCATTCCCGCATTGGCGGCGTTGGCCGCCAGCATCGGCGATCGCATGGTGCGCAACATGGGCACCCTGGGGGGCTCGCTCGCCAACAATGATCCGGCCGCGGATTACCCCGCGGGTGTGCTCGGTCTCGCCGCGACCGTGAACACCAACAAGCGCAAGATCGCGGCCGATCAGTTTTTCAAGGGCATGTACGAGACCGCGCTCGAGCCCGGCGAGATCATCACTTCGATCGGCTTCCCCGTGCCGAAGCGCGCGGCCTACGCGAAGTTCAAGAATCCGGCCTCGCGCTACGCCATCGTTGGCGTGTTCGTGAGCGAGGGCCAGAGCGGTGTGCGCGTGGCCGTCACCGGTGCCGGGCCGTGCGCGTTCCGCGTTGCTGAAATGGAGAAGGCGTTGGCGGCGAAATTCTCGCCCGACGCGGTGGTGGGTATCAGGGTCTCCGCCGACGGGCTGAACTCCGACCTCCACGCTTCCAGCGAGTACCGCGCGCACCTGGTGACGGTCATGGCCAAGCGCGCGGTGCAAGCCGCGCTCGGCAAGTAGCCCCTTTTGGCTCAGCCCCTGCCCGTCTCCATCGACGAGACGATCGACCTGCTCGCGCGCGCCGACTACGTGGCCGAGCGCGGCCTGGCGACGGCTGTGTTCCTGGCCCTGCGCATGGGACGGCCGCTGTTCCTGGAAGGCGAGGCCGGCGTGGGCAAGACCGAGATCGCCAAAGTCCTGGCCCAGACGCTGGGGCGGCGGCTGGTGCGGCTGCAGTGCTACGAGGGGCTGGATATCGCCTCGGCCGTGTACGAATGGAACTACACGCGGCAGATGATCGAGATTCGCCTGGCCGAAGCCGAAGGGACAAGCACGCGCGAGGGTTTGAGCCAGGACATTTTCTCGGAGCGGTTTCTCATCCGCCGCCCCCTGTTACAGGCGCTGGAGGGCGACCTCGGCGCTACTCCCGTGCTTCTCATCGATGAGCTCGACCGCACCGACGAGCCGTTCGAGGCCTACCTGCTCGAAGTGCTGTCGGACTTCCAGGTGACGATCCCCGAGATCGGCACCATCAAGGCGCAACGACCCCCCATCGTCGTGATCACTTCCAACCGCACGCGCGAGATCCACGATGCAGTCAAGCGGCGCTGTCTTTACCATTGGGTGGATTATCCCGACGCGCAGCGCGAGTTGAACATCCTGCGGCGCAAGGCGCCCGGTGCCTCCGACCGGCTGTCGCGCGAGGTCGTCGCCTTCGTGCAGCGGCTGCGCGCCATGGACCTGTTCAAGCTGCCGGGGGTGGCCGAGACCATCGACTGGTCCAAGGCGCTCGTGGCTCTGGATCAAGTGGCGCTCGACCCGAATCTGGTGGACGACACGCTGGGCGCGTTGCTGAAATACCAGGACGACATCGCGCGGATCAAAGGCAGCGAAGCCGCGCGGATCTTGTCGGAAGTCAGGGCCGAGGTGGGATAGCCGGAGGAGGGGATGCGGCGCGTAACCGTCTGGGCGGCAGTGCTGGTCGCGCTTGCTGGCGCGGCCCCCGCGACGCTGCGAGCGCAAGCGTCACCGCTGCCGATTTTCGACGCGCACGTGCACTACAACCTCGATATCGGCCGCCCGGTGCCGGTGGAGACCGTATTCGAACTGTGGCGGCAGGGCGGCATCCGGGGCGTCCTTCTGAACAGCCGCCCGAACGACGGCACGCGCGAGCTGTTGGCTGCCGCGCCGCCGGAGTTCCAGGCGGTCGCCTTCGCGCGTCCCTACGTCGTCGCATCGGACGTCCAGACCTGGTTTCGGGATCCCGCGATCCTGGCCATGATCCAGCGGGAGCTCGCGCGCGGCATCTACAAGGGGATCGGAGAGTTCCACATCTTCGGACGCGACGCCGACAGCGAGGGCTTTGCGCGCTTCGTGGCGCTCGCCTCGAAGCAGGGGCTGTGGCTGCACGCCCATTGCGACGATTACGTCATCGAGCGCATCTTCGCTCTCGACCCGCATGCGCGGGTGATCTGGGCACACACCGGCATGAACACGCCGCCGGCGCGGGTCGACGAGCTGCTCGGGCGCTACCCCACGCTGTACGGCGAGCTCTCCTACCGGGGAGGGATCGTGGAAGGCGACGCCCTCTCCAACACCTGGCGCGCGCTGTTCACGAAGTATCCGGAGCGCTTCCTGTTGGGCTCCGACACCTGGGTTGCGCAGCGCTGGCCCTATGTACCGGAGATCATGCAGAGCTATCGCGCCTGGCTGTCCGAGTTGCCGCCCGAAGTTGCGGAGAAGATCGCCTGGCGCAACGGCGCGACATTGCTTCTCGGCCAATGACGATAGCGATGAGCCCCGTTACGGGGCATTTGGCCGAGAATGTCATGCACTTCGCCCGGGTGCTGCGCGGAGCGGGGATCCCGGTCGGCCCGGACCGCGTCATCGATGCGCTGAGGGCGCTGGAAATGGCGGGCATCGCGCGCCGCGACGACTTCTACTGGACGCTCGCCTCGCTGTTCCTCGGCCGGCGCGAGCAGTTCGAGCTGTTCGACCAGGCATTCCACATCTTCTGGCGCGACCCGCGCATGCTCGAGCGCGTGATGGCGCTCATGCTCCCCAAAGTGTATGGGCGCGGCCTGGCCGATGCGATGCCCGCATCGAACCGCGTGACGGAGGCGCTGCTCCCGCGCGTGCGCGCGCGGCAACCCCCGACCGACGCGCCACGGCAACAGGTCGTGCTGGATGCGGCGTTCACGGTCTCCGACCGGGAGGTGCTGCAGCGCGCTGACTTCGAGACCATGACCAGCGCTGAGCTGGCGCAGGCGAAGCGAATGATCGCGCAGCTGCGCCTGCCCATCCCCGAGGTGCGCACGCGGCGGCTGAGACCCGACCCGCGCGGCCGCCTGGCGGACCTGCGCTCGACGCTGCGCACGAGCCTGCGCGCAGGGGCCGATGTCATCCCCCTGCGGCGCCGCTCGCATGCTCGGCGCCACCCGCCGCTCGTGGTGTTGTGCGATATCTCCGGCAGCATGAGCCGTTACTCGCGCATGTTCCTGCATTTTCTGCATGCCGTTACCAACGACCGCGACCGCGTGCACACCTTCGTGTTCGGGACCCGGCTCACGAATATCACGCGCTATTTGCGCCACCGCGACGTCGATCTCGCGCTGAACGGCGTTGCCCAGGCGGTGGCCGACTGGTCCGGCGGGACGCGTATCGGGGCGAGCCTGCGCGAGTTCAACCTGCGCTGGTCGCGACGCCTGCTGGGCCAGAACGCCGTGGTGCTGCTGATCACCGACGGTCTGGACCGCGAGCTCGGCCACGACCTCGGCGCGCAGATGGAGCGCCTGCACAAATCCAGCAAGAAGGTGATCTGGCTCAACCCGTTGCTGCGCTACGCGGGATTCGAGCCGCGGCCGGCTGGAGTCCGTGCGATGCTGCCGCATGTCGACGCCTTTCTCCCGGCGCACAACATCGCGACCCTGCTCGACGTGGCCGGTGCCCTGGCCGATGCAGCCACACAACGGAGGCCACCATGGACATGACCGGCGAACAACTGATTGCGTTGCCGCAGCAGCGGGTGTGGGAGGCACTCAACGATCCGGAGATTCTGAAGGCCTGCATTCCGGGGTGCGAAACCATGGAGAAGGTTTCGGACGCCGAATACCGCGTGGTGTTGAGCGCGGCGGTCGGCCCGGTCAAGGCGAAGTTCAGCGGCAAGCTCGTGCTGTCCGACCTCGACCCGCCCAACGCATACGCGCTGGCCTTCGAGGGTTCGGGCGGTGCGGCCGGATTCGGAAAGGGCTCCTGCAAGGTGACGCTTTCGCCGGCACAGGGTGGTACGCGGCTCGCATATACTGCGCAGGCCACGGTTGGGGGGAAGCTGGCGCAAGTGGGCTCCCGGCTGATCGACGGCGTGGCGCGCAAGATGGCCGACGATTTCTTTGCCAGATTCAACCAGGCGGTCGTTCCCGCGCCGCAGATGGCCGAAGCACCGGCCACGAGCAAGGCGAGGATTCCCCTGTGGGTCTGGATCGTGGGGATCATCGTCCTGGTGCTCCTGGCATTGTTCGTGGCCAAGAGCACGGGGGGGCACTAGCCGCTCCAACCGTTCCTGGGGGAAAAATGATGAACAGACTCGATCTGGCCGGACGCGTGGCCATCGTCACAGGCGGCGTCTCCGGCATTGGGCTCGCCATCGCGCAGCGCCTCGCCGATTCCGGCGCGACGCTGAGCGTGTGGGACCGCGACGCCGCGGCTCTGGCCCGGGTCGCCAAAGAGCTGGGCGCCAAGACCAGGGTGCACTCCGCCAATGTCGACGTCGCCAGCTACCAGCAGGTCGTGACCGCCGCCAAGGATACGGCCTCGGTGCTGGGGAAGGTCGACATCCTGGTCAACTCGGCCGGCGTCGCGGGCGCGAATGCGATGCTGTGGGAGTTTCCGGTCGAGGAGTGGATCCGGGTGCACAACGTCAACCTGCACGGCGTGTTCTATACCTGCCGCGAGGTGGTGCCCCTGCTGCAGAAGAACGGCTATGGCCGGATCGTGAACATCGCGTCCATCGCCGGGAAGGAGGGCAACCCCAGCGCGTCCGCGTACAGCTCCTCGAAGGCCGCGGTGATCGGCCTCACGAAGTCGCTGGGCAAAGAGCTCGCGAAGCAGAACATCACGGTCAATTGCATCACGCCCGCTGCGGTCAAGACGCCGATCTTCGACCAGGTGACGCAGCAGCACATCGACTACATGCTGCAGAAGATCCCCATGGGCCGGTTCGGGCGGGTGGAAGAGATCGCCGCCATGGTCTGCTGGTTGTGCACCGAGGACGCCTCCTTCAGCACGGGGGCCGTGTTCGATCTGTCCGGGGGCCGTGCCACCTATTGAAGGGAAACGCCGCGGCCACGCCGTCCGGGTATTGACACGAGGAGGGGAGCTTGAGTGAGCGATCCGACGCGCTCGCGGCGCGCCTCATGAATTGCTACGCCGCCGCGGTCCACGACGTGCTGCGCGGCACGGGGCACGGACGCTGCGTCCTGCCGCCGAGCATCAAGCCGCTCGACGCCACGAAGAAGCTGGCCGGCGAGATCTACACGGTCAGCGGACACCTCGACCTGACGCGCGATCCGCACGACACGCTGGTGCAGTGGACCGGCCTGCTGTCCAAGGCGCCGGCCGGGAAGGTGCTGGTTTGCCAGCCCAACACTCACGAGATCGCGCTGATGGGCGAGCTGTCGGCGGAGACGCTGAACTTCCGCGGCGTGCGCGGCTACGTGGTGGACGGCGGCTGCCGCGACACCGATTTCATCCTGGAGCTGGGCTTTCCCGTGTTCTGCAGCTTCCACACGCCGAAGGACATCGTCGGCCGCTGGGTGCCCGACCGCTTCGGCGAGCCGATCACCATCGGCGAGGTCACGCTCAGCACGGGCGATTTTCTCCTGGCCGATCGCGACGGCGTGGTCATCATCCCCGGCGCGAGCGCCGATGAGGTGATTGGCAAAACCGAACAAGTCCTGCAAACCGAGAACGCGGTGCGCACCGCGATCCTGTCGGGGATGGATCCGCAGCAGGCGTATCTGAAGTTCGGGAAGTTCTGACCCGAGTCGCCTTGGAGAGCCGGGTAACGTCCATGCAGACCAACGAAATCGATCTTTCCGGCCGCGTGGCGGTCGTCACCGGCGCCGCGCGTGGTATCGGCTACGCCATCGCGGAGCGGTTGCTGAGATCGGGCGCGGCAGTCTCCATGTGGGACCAGGATGCCGCGACTCTGCGCGCGGCGGGGCAGACCCTGTCACCGCTGGGCCGGGTTGCCGTGGAACAGGCGGACGTGACCGACGAGAACGCGGTCCAGCGCGCGACGCAATCTACCGTGCAGCGCTTCGGCAATATCGACATTCTGGTCAACAACGCCGGCATCACCGGGCCCGTCGTTCAGACCTGGGAATACGACCTCGCCAGCTTCCGCAAGGTGTTCGACGTGAACGTGGTAGGCGTGTTCCTGTGCTGCAAGGCGGTGGTGCCGGTCATGCGCAAGCAAGGCTACGGGCGGATCGTCAACATCGCCTCGATCGCCGGCAAGAACGGGACGCCTAACTTCTCCGCCTACGGCGCCTCCAAGGCTGCGGTGATCGCGCTGACCAAGGCGCTCGGCCGCGAGCTCGCGCAAACCGAGATCTCGGTCAACGCCGTTTGCCCGTCGGTGGCACAGACGGACATCCTGACCGGCTTCACACCGGAGAAAGTTCAGTCGCTGGTGGAGCTGGTCCCGAAGGGCCGCTTCGTCCAGCCGGCCGAAATCGCCGCCATGGTGGCGTGGCTGTGCTCGGAAGAGTGCTCCTTCTCCACCGGACAGCTGTTCGACATCACCGGCGGCCGGTCGGTGTACTGACGCCTCGGATCCGGCCTAGCCCCCGATCACTCGGCTGGCAACCGGCCAGTACTGCTCACCCATCCCGAGCTGGATCGCCCTGGCGAGCCAAGCGTCGACGATGCGCGCGCCCTGTGCGTTGACCCTCGTCTCCTGGGCGAGACGCAGCGCGTAGCCGAGGTCCTTGCGCGCGTAGCTCGCCGAGAACGCGCGCAGCGGAAACTCGCCGGGCAGCATCGCCTTCATGCCGTGATTGCGCAGCGCGAAGCTGTCCGCCGAACCTCTGGACAGCGCTTCGAACAGCAGGCCCGGGTCGACTCCGGCGCGCTCTGCGATGGCCTTGGCCTCCGAGATCGCCATCACCGTCTCGAACAGCACCATGTTGTTCAAGATCTTGACGACCTGGCCGCAACCCACCGAACCGCAATGCGTGATCTCGCTGGCGAAGGTCGCCAACAGCGGCCGCACCTGCTCGAAGACCGGCGGATCTGCGCCGACCATCACCGCCAGCGTGCCGGCCTCGGCCGCTGCGCGCGTGCGGGCCACCGGAGCATCGATGAAGATCGCGTTGCGTGCGGCGAACTCGCGTGCGAGCTGGCGTGTGAGGTCGACGGGCGAGGTGCCCAGGTCCACAACCACCTGCCCCGCGCCGATCGAGGCGAGCAGGCCATCGGACGCATAGGCCACCTCGCGCACCGCCTCGCCGGAGGGCAGCGAGAGGAACACGATCCGCGACGACTCGACCACGTCGACCACGCTCGCGGCCGAGCGTACGCCACGCTCCGCTAGACGCAACAGCGGAGCCGGATCGCGGTCGAGTGCGACCACCTTCGCGCTGGATTTCGCCGCTAGATTTCTGCACATGGGCTCGCCCATGACGCCCACTCCGATGAATCCGATGCCCTGGTTCGAGTTTCTCAATGCGCCTCCTTGTCAGGCTCGACCCTCCAGGCCGATGTATATGCCCTTCGCCTGCTGGTACAGGCGCATTCCATCGATGCCTTTCTCGCGCCCCAGGCCGCTTTCCTTGAAACCCCCGAACGGGGTTGCAATGGACAGCTGCTTATAGGTATTGATCCAGACCGTGCCCGCCTCGAGCCGCCGTGCCACACGCCAGGCGCGGCTGAAGTCGGCCGTCCATACGCCCGCCGCGAGCCCGAACGCCGAATCATTGGCCTGCGCGATCAGATCGTCCTCGTCGTCGAACGGCATCACGCACAGGACGGGACCGAAGATTTCCTGCTGCGCGATGGATGCGCGGTTATCGATGCCCGTCACCACCGTCGGCAGGTAGAACGCGCCCCTGGCCAGACGCGGATCTTTCGGACGGGCGCCGCCGCAAAGGATCTGCGCACCTCCGGTGCGCGCCGCCTCCACCATCCGTTCGATGCGATCGCGCTGCGGGAACGACGCCATCGGCCCCATTTGCGCGCCCGGGCTGTCGGGCAGGTCGACACGCAGCGAGCGTGCAATCTTCAACACGGCCTCGACCACAGGCTCGA
The DNA here is from genome assembly GCA_035501675.1 of Burkholderiales bacterium. Classification (GTDB taxonomy): domain Bacteria; phylum Pseudomonadota; class Gammaproteobacteria; order Burkholderiales; family SHXO01; genus SHXO01. Next base: position 4,043 of record DATJVW010000321.1, on the reverse strand, counting down.
GCACTGCACGTTGCACGAACAGGCGCGAGCCCGCGACGCACGACTGCCCGCTGCCTTCGAAGATCCCGCTCGCCACCGCCGCGGTGGCGGCTTCGATGTTCGCATCGGCAAACACGATGTGCGGCGATTTGCCGCCTAGCTCGAGCACCACGGGCATGAGCTTGCTGGCGGCAAGCGCCGCGATGCGCCTGCCGGTTGTGGTGCCGCCGGTGAACGACAGCATCTTCGTCCCGGGGTGCTCTACCAGTGCCGCGCCGGCGCCCGCACCGGTACCCGGCAGCACGTTCAGCACGCCGGGCGGCAGCCCCGCCTCCAGCGCGACACGACCCAGCTCGAGCGCGGGAGATGGCGTGAGCTCGGACGGCTTGAGGACGACGGCGTTGCCGGCGGCGAGCGCCGGCGCGATTTTCTGCGCTTCCAGCGTTATCGGCGAGTTCCACGGCGTGATCGCCGCGACGACGCCGTAGGGTTCATGCACCGACATCGACACGTACGGCCCACGCGCGGGTGTGATCTCCGAACCCGTCGTTTCGCACACCGCGGCGTAGTAGCGGAACGTCGCCGCAGCGCTCTGGACCTGGGCGATGCATTCGGACCAGACCTTGCCGTTCTCGATCATCTGCAGCCGCGCGAAGCGCTCGCCATTGGCCGCCACCAGTTCGCCGATCCGATGCAGCACGGCTGCGCGCCGATGCGGAAGCAGCCAGCGCCATGAAGATGCCGAGGCGGCGCGGGTGGCGGCCTCGACGGCGCGCTGCACATGCTCAGCCGTCGCGGCGCACACCTCGTGATTCACCTGGCCGGTGGCGGGGTTGACCGAAGTCAGCGTCTCGGGTGTGTCGACGATGCCCTTGCCGTCGATCAGCATCGGCTGCGTCACGATGGCCGAATGACGCCTTTGCCGGCCGTCTGCGTGTCGAACAGCCGGTACGCTTCCTCCGCCTGGTCCAAGCTCCAGCGGTGGGTGAAGAGGCGATCGACATCGACGCCTCGGTCGGCGATGAAACGGGCGCATTCGCTCTGGCCGACGGTCGAGAAGGTCCACGACCCGATCAGCGTCACCTGTCTGCGGAGCAGATCGTTGCTGACGTCCAGGGTGACGCTGTCGCCCTCGCCCACGAAGCAGGCCTTGCCCCAGGTCCTCACGCAGCGCACCGCTTGTGCTCGCGCGGCCGGTGACGACGACGCGTCGAGACTCAAGTGCGCTCCGCGCCCATGGGTCAGATCCTTGATCGCCTGGACTACGTTCTGCGTCTCTTTGGGATTGATCAGTTCGTCCGCTCCGAATTCCTTGGCCCGGGCGAGGCGTTCCTCGCTTGTGTCCAGAGCGATGACGCGCGCGCCCATTTCCGTCGCGAGCTGTGTGGCAGAAAGTCCGACCGGGCCTTGGCCGAAAATGGCGATCGTATGATCGCCCTGCAGACCCAGCCGGTGCAGCGCTCCCCATGCCGTCCCCGTTCCGCACGAGATTGCGGCCCCGGTTTCGAACGACAGTTCATCCGGAAGCGGAACCAACGTTCGGGCCGGACACTTCATGTATCTGGCGTGCGCCCCATGGCCGGTCACCCCATAGACTTCGGCGACGCCTTCGACGCACAGTTGCATCCAACCCGTCGCGCAATGCGCACACACGCCGCAGCCCCTGTAGTGATGCTGCATGACGCGCATGCCGATCCGCGCCTGCTTCTCGGGAACGCCCGCTCCGACCGCCGCGACCACCCCGCAGGGCTCATGACCCGCGATGACGGGACCGCTCCCGGTGGTAAACCCCAACGATGCGGCGCCCCCGGAGGCCCGGTAGAACTTGAGGTCGCTGCCGCACATGCCCGATGCCTTGATCTCCAGCACGACCTCGCCGGGACCCGGCGCAGGGTCGGGAAAATCGAGGATCTCCACTTTGCGATTTCCCGGAAAGACGACTGCTTTCATTTCTCGCTCCTCCTTTTCGCGCCGGTGTCGCCCATCGACGGGCGAGTCCAGCAAAGCCTACGCCCGCCGCGCATCAGTCCCACCGTTTCATCTCATGACTTCATCCGCGCGCAACGCGATCGACTCCGGGACGGTGAGCGCAAGGGCTTGTGCCGTCTTCGCGTTGATCAGCAGCTTTACGCCAATCTCTTCGAAGGGCAAATTCCTGGGATTGGAACCTTTCAGCACGCGGTCGATGAAGTGGCCGGCACGATAGAAGCCGTCCCACACATCGGTGCTGTAGGACATCAATCCCCCCGCTTCGGTAATGCTGCGGAATGAGCTGCTGACGGGCAAGTCATTTTCGAGTGCGAGAGCGCCGATGCGCGCCGACCGCACGTAGAACTCGGGGGAGGTCAACACCATGACTCCGCCCGCCTTACGTGCCTTGGCCGTCTTGAACGCGATACTCAAGTCGTAAGGCGGCTTCAACTCGACGAGTTCGAGCCGAACGTCGAGCGTGCGCGCGGCAGGTTTAAGCCCCTCGAGTTCTCGTCGGCTAAAGGCATCCCATAACACCGTGACGTTGGACATGCTCGGCAGCATCTCCTTGAACAGCTGGAGGCGTTTGCCGGCCAGCTCGTCATGGCGCGCGGCTACCCCCGTGATGTTGCCGCCGGGGTGGTTGAAGCTTTCGATGAGCCCCGAGGTGACGGGCGAGTTGTAGAGAATGGCTACGATCGGGATCGTGCTGGTGGCCTGCTTCGCGGCACGGGTGGTTTCGTCCGTCGCAGTCACGATCACGTCAACCTTGAGCTCGACCAGCTCCTCAGCGAGCCGGGGAAGCTGATCCAGGCGGCCCGCGGCACCGCGGTGCTCTATTTTGTAGTCGCGGCCCTCCACGTAGCCCAAGTCGGCCAGCCCCTTGCGCAATGCGTCGTTTACTGGATCATTCGGGCCGGCGCTTTGCTGAAGTCTTCCCACCACGGCGACTCGGTGTGGCGGTTGTTCCGCGTAGGGCGTGTTGCACAAGCCAGCAACACTTCCTGCCACGAGTAGAAGTAAGCAGGTCTTCGTCAACGCGTCACCACACGTGCATCGAGACAGCCAAGCACCCACCCGCAGGGCTTGTGACAACCGAGGAGCAAGAGGGGATGCAACTCCCGGCATTCGGAGCTCCTTGAAGCATAGCCCGACCCGCTGGCGGACGGCGCCGCTGCGGCCTCGACCGCGCCCGGACTGCGCGCAATGCAACGGCCTGTACGACACTACCCACCGCCCAGCACGCGCGCAAACGCGTCGTGATCGACGTTGGCGCCGGACAGCACCAACGCGATCTTACGTCCGGCGATAAGCGCGCGCTCCTTCAGCGCCGCAGCCAGGGCCGCGGCGCCCGCGCCTTCGGCCGCGTTGTGGGTGGCGATGAACATCTGACGCATGGCCCTGGCCACTTCTTCATCGCTCACCCGCACCACGCGTGCCACGTGACGCCAAATCAGTTCCAGCGCGTCGGGCTCCGGCGTTCGACACGCCATGCCGTCCGCGATCTGCGTGGTGACCGGGTGCTCCACGGCGCGGTGTTGCTCGTACGACAGTGCATAAGCCGGCGCCTGCTCCGACACCACGCCCACCACCTCGGTGGTTAGGCCCAAGGCCTCGCGCGCTGCGATCATCCCGCAGATGCCGGAGCCCAGCCCGATGGGCACGTACGCCACATCGAGGCCGGGGACCGCGCGCAGCAGCTCCAGCGAATACGTGGCCACGCCCTGCACCAGCAGAGGATGGAAGGAAGGCACCATGTGCAGCCCGCGCTCCTGCGCCATGGTTTGGGCATGTTCGCGCGCCGCCTGGAAATCGTCGCCGTGCTCGATCAGCTCGACGCCTAGCGCACGCATCGCGGCGTTCTTCTCTCGGCTGTTGGCGTGAGGCACGACGATCGTGGCGGCGAGGCCCCAGCGGCGTGCGGCAAAGCCCACCGACCAGCCATGGTTGCCGCGCGTGGCGCTGATCACTCCGGCGGGCCTGTCGCTGCGCTGAGCCAGATCGTTGAAATAGACCAGCGCGCCGCGCACCTTGAAGGCGCCGGTGGGGGTGTGGTTTTCGTGCTTCACCCACGCTTCGGCGCCGACGAGCTC
>DATJVW010000320.1:0-3250 GCA_035501675.1 Burkholderiales bacterium | reverse complement strand
CGCGCGGTGCAGCGCGCGCAGACCGATCGATCGAGTCGCGCGAACACGCCTGCGATCGCCTGGCCTCTGCTGTGAAAGATGTTGTCCTCGCCGATGTCGTGGATGTAACCGCCACGGCGCAGCATGCTCTCCACCGGCTGGCGCAGCGAGTAGAAGTAGAGCGCCCCGCCGCTCGCGCGGCGCCTGCGCGCCTCGGTCACCAGCGCTTCTGCGCCGGCCATGTCCACGAAGTTGATGCTCTTCGCCATCACCAGCAGATGCTTCTGCTCCGGCCGCACCTCGCGCAGGGTCTCGAAGTGCGTCTCGACGTGGTTCACCGCGCCGAAGTAGATCGAGCCTTCGATGCGGAGGATCTTCGCCTGCGGGCATTCTTTCAACTCGCCTTCGACCTGTGCGAACTTGCGGGTGGGGTGCCGTGCATCCGGGACCAGGCTGCGCATCGTCGGTCGTGAGGTGCGGTACAGATAGAGCAGGAGCGAGACGAACACCCCGGAGAGCACGGCGAACTCGATCGGCAGAAGCAGCGTCGCGAGGAACGTCGCCACCATCACCGCCGCCGAACCGCGGCTCGTGCGCACTGCCGCTCGGATGCGCGGGAAGTCGACCAGCCCCCAGGCGACGAGGAACAGCGAGCCGGCCATGGCCGCGAGCGGCAGATAGGCGGCCAGCGGAGCGAACAGCAGCACGACGATCGCCAGCAGCAGTGCCGCGAACAGCGCTGCAAGCGGGGTGCGCGCGCCCGACTCGAAGTTCGGGCCGGATCGGTTCACCGACGCGCTGGTCGGAAAGCCGGAGAAGAAGCTCGCGGCGATATTGCCCAGGCCCTGACCGATGAGCTCCTGATCGGCGTCGATGCGCTGCCCCGATTTGAGCGCGATGGCACGGGCGATGGAGATCGCTTGGGTCAGCGAGACGACGGTGAGCGCGATGGCCGAGGCGGCCAACGGCGCGAAGGTGTCGAGCGAGAACGCGGGATGCGAGAGCGGCGGCAGAGTGCGCGGGAGCGCGCCGATCGTGTGGATGCCCGTCTGGTCCGCGCCGAGCCACCGGTTGAACGTGTAGGCCGCGACGCTGCCGGCGAGAATCGACACGATCATGTACGGCACGCGCGGAAGCCATCGGCGGGAGACGACGGCGATCGCCAGAGTCGCGACCGATACCGCGAGGACCCACGGCCGCAGCTCCTGAGCGCCCCGCACCAGCGCTGTGAGCGTGTCGGGCAGCGGCGCGCCGCGCGGCAGCGGAATCCCGCTGAAATTGCCGAGCTGGCTGACGACGATCAGTATGCCGACCCCCGCAGTGAACCCGACGATGACGTCGTTCGAGACGAAGTTGACCAGCGCTCCCATGCGCAGCAGTCCGAGAGCGACCATCGTCGCCCCCGACAGCAATGCGAGCGTGAGCGCGAGCGAGACGTACTCGGGCGATTCGGGGTGTGCGAGCGGGCTCAACGCAGCAAAGACGAACAGCGACACTGCATTGGTCGGGCCCGAAACCGTATGCAGCGACGAGCCGAACAGTGCGGACACCGCCGTGGGGACCATGGCGCAATACAGCCCGTACTGAGGCGGCATACCTGCGAGCGTCGCGAACGCGAGACCCTGGGGCAAGACGAATATGGCCCCGACGATACCGGCGACGAGATCCGAGCGCAGCGAACGCCGGTCCACTAGCGGCCACCAGCGAAGGAATGGAAGGAGCCGATGCCGCATAGAGCGCGAGTCAGCTCACCCGATGCGACCTTGTTGCTGCTCGGTTGCCCTCGAGGGACCGTTGGGACATGACATCACCTCCTGCTCGCTACACGGGTGAAACCCGTAGCCCGGGTGAAGCGGAAGCGCAACCCGGGAACCCCTGGATTACGCTCGCGCTTCATCCAGGCTACGAGAGTAGCGCGTGGCATTTCGGGTGATTTGACGGGGATCAACGCGACGCTGTGGGATCCCGCAAGCGGTTAGCCTAGTTCGGCTTGGCGCCGTGCAGGGGCTGCAGCTCCGGGAAGCCGTATAGCGGCTTGGGCAAGGGCCGCAGCAGCCGGATGCGGTGCAGCTGCGGGTCTGCAGTCTTGTCGGGCAGAGACTCCAGGTAGCGCACGACGACGTCGGTTGCGTCGAGGATCTCTCCGCTTTCGCCTCGCACCAGCCGGATGAATGTGCCCGGAACTTTCGGGCACTCGCATCCGTTGATGTCGTCGGGGTCGTCGGCATACCAGTATCCCGCGTAGGAATAGACCGCCTCTGGATCGAGCGGCTTGCCGCCGACTCGGATGTTCGACACCCGGAAACCGGTAGCCCGGTAAGGGTCGAGATCCATGGTCAGGCCGCTGTAGGCGAACAGCCAGCCGCCGGTCCAGTTCACGGGGTTCGGGTCTAAGGCTCCTTCGGCGGAATTCTCGAGCTGCCGCTTGAGCCAGCGGCCCTGGATGCGGACCACGCCGATTTCCGGGCCGATGGGGATGAAGTGGTAAAGGTCCTCGAGCTTGATCGGTCCCGGGCGAATATGCGTTCCGTAGCGGAATCCGCGCATGGCCGCTACATCCGCTTTCGAAATCGCTCGGAAAGCGTCGGTCAGCATATCGTGCGCCGAGCCTTCGATGACCGCGGGCATGTCGGCGCCTGAGAAACCGCTTCGATTCAGCGCGACCTTGGTGTTCGCCACCACGGTGTCGATGGGCCGTGCGAGCCGCGCACCATTGAACGGATTGACGTGCTCGGCGAAGTCGGGCCCGCTCACGAAAGACTTGCGCGCCTGCTTGACTGCCTCCGCGATGCCGGGATCTTCCGGTATGGCGCCGTTGATCGCATGCGCGGTCCAATGCCAGCTCTCGAGCCTGCCGTTGGTGACCTTCAGATTCAGCTCGCCGAGCATGGTGCCATCCTGACCCTCCTCGACCACGATCGTGCCGGTTAGCGTGACCACGGGCTTGCGCGTTTCCTCATGCATATCGGACGACAGGATCACGTCGATCCCGGGATACTGCCCGGCCAGCCGGATGTTGTTCGCCAAACCCAGCTCGGACGCCACGACCAGCAGGTCGACCTTCTCGACGTTGCGCAGAAAAGGGATGAACTCTCCGAGTTCGGGCTCGCCTCTCGAAAACGCGAATCCCCTGGTGACGGTCCTTCCGACCGCCGGCAGGCCGCGATCGGTGGTCAGCCCCAGGATCGCGACCTTCAGGTCACCGAACTGTTGGATCACGTAAGGCGGCAGGACGCGCTGGCTGGCGGAGGCCGGAAAGAACGTCTGAGGC
>DATJVW010000319.1:0-26295 GCA_035501675.1 Burkholderiales bacterium | reverse complement strand
TTCCCTCTTCCGCGCTGGGCTGGCCCGAGAGCACGCCCGACCTCGACGTCTTCTATCCCACCACGCTGCTCATCACCAGCTTCGACATCCTGTTCTTCTGGGTAGCGCGCATGATCATGATGAACTGCCACTTCATGCGCGGCTTCCAGCATGGCGACATCCCCTTCAGCACCGTCTACATCCACGCTCTGGTGCGCGACGCGGAAGGCCAGAAGATGTCGAAGTCGAGAGGCAACACGCTCGACCCGCTGGATCTGATCGACGGCATCTCGCTGCCCGACCTGCTGGCCAAGTCGACTGTCGGCCTGCTGCGCGCCGACCACCGCGACAGGATCGAACGCTACGTCCGGAAAAACTTCCCCGACGGCATCCCGGCGTTCGGCGCCGACGCGCTGCGCTTCACCTTCGCGTCGCTCGCGACCTTCGCCCGGACGCTCAACTTCGACCTCAGCCGTTGTGACGGTTACCGCAACTTTTGCAACAAGCTGTGGAACGCCGCGCGGTTCGTACTGATGAACACGGAAGGCAAAGACTGCGGGACGGACGACGCCTCCGCCGTGGAGCTGTCTTTCGTCGACCGCTGGATCGTGAGCCGTCTGCAGGAGGCGGAAGCGGCGGTGGAAACCGGTTTCCGCGACTATCGCTTCGACCTGGCGGCGCGCGCCATCTACGAGCTGGTGTGGGACGAGTACTGCGACTGGTATCTCGAGCTGGCGAAGGTCCAGCTGCAATCCGGCTCCGAGGCGCGGCAGCGCGGGACCCGCCGCACCTTGGTGCGCGTGCTGGAGGCCGTCCTGCGGCTGGCGCATCCGTTCATCCCTTTCATCACCGAGGAGCTGTGGCAGAAGACGGCGCCGCTGGCCGGCAAAGCGGGAGAGAGCGTGATGCTGGCGCCCTATCCGCAAGCACAAGCGGAGAAAATCGACGTCCGCGCCGGCGCCGAGGTCGCCGAGCTCAAGAAGCTCACCGATGCGTGCCGGAACCTGCGCGGGCAGATGAACCTGCCGCCGGGGCAGCGCATCCCGTTGCTCGCGGTGGGCGATCGCGCTCGCCTCGACACTTTCTTCCCCTACATGCGCGCGCTCGCCCGCTTGTCGGAGACAGCCGCCGTGGACGCCTTCCCGGACACCGACGCGCCGACCGCGCTGGTCGGGGACACTCGGCTGATGCTGCACATCGAGGTCGACCCCGCTGAGGAGCTTGCGCGCCTGCAAAAGGAAAGGGCGAGAGTCGAAGGCGAGGTGGCGAAAGCCAGAACGAAGCTCGCCAATCCGGGCTTCGTCGAGCGTGCCCCGGCGGCGGTCGTGGCACAGGAAAGGGAGCGCCTCGCCTCGTTCGAAGCCACCCTGGACCAGCTACGCGTGCAGCTCGGGAAGCTCGGGCACGACTCGGCGTAGTTGTGCCGGTGCCCTGAGAGGAACGGGCCTGGACGGAGCGCAGCGTAGTCCAGGGAGCCTGTTCCCCGGGTTCCGCTCCCGCTTCACCGGGGCTACGGTCGTGCCAGCAGGCCGCCGGGGCGCACGAAAAAAACGGGCGCCTTCCGGCGCCCGTTCGAGCGGGATTCTAAGCTTTCGTTGTTGTTAGAAGCTGTGCTTCAGGCCGACCGTGGCGCCCCAGATGGCAGACCCCAGGTTGTACGGGCCAGCCGCGCCCCCGGCGGTCGTGAAGTAGTTCAGGTCGCCGTTGTCGATGTAGGTAGCCATGATGTAGGCCTGCGTCTGCTTGGACAGCGTATGGTAGTAGCCCACCCCCACCATCTTGCCGGACGTGTGGTCCGCGGTGCAACCCGTTGGCAGCTCGCAGCTCGCGTTCAGCGCCTGGATGAACTGACCGCCGACGTAGCCGCTTGCGAGGTTCCACTTCGCGCCGATCGACCAGGCGTTGCGCTTGTACGTAGCGCTGCCCCCGGCAGCAAGATCGTCGTTGTAGTGCAGTTTCTCGAAGTTGACATACGCGAAGACGTCGCCGAACGTGTAGCCAACGCCTAGCTGAGCGCCGTAGTCCGAACTGCTGGTCGCCCCACCGCCTGCCCCCATAAAGCTACCAGCACCAGAAGCCGCGCCGTTGGGCGAGGTGATCGCGCCCAAACCGAACATATCCTCGTGCTTCTCATAGGCGACCCAGGCCTGGATCGGGAACGACGGCCCCACGTACTTGCCGCCTATGCCCCACAACCAGGGGTTGATCGACGGTAGTGCCGTCGTAGCAGCGCTCTTGTACGCGCTCGGCAGAGTGGCATAAACGCCGCCGGTGAAGCCGTTGAAGTTCGGGCTGTTGTACCAGATCGCTTGCGAGTCGCGGCGATAGAACCCGGCGCATCCGCTCCCCGCAACGGCATTAACACAGGCGCTGGGGTTTCCGGCCGGAGCGTCGAACACGACGTTGTAGCCAGGCGTGCCGAGCATCTGCAGGTTGCCGCCCATGCCGGCCGCGCCGTCCAACGGGTCCACCGTGTAGTAGTAGGACTCGTACAACTGTTCGTTCGTCCCGTACCAGATGCCGCCCCAGCTGTCGCCCACAAGGCCGATGTGGCTGTTGCGGTTGCTGGCCGCTTGAGTGTTCTGGAAATTAGCCGTGAGCTGGTAGGCGAAATCCAGCTTGAGGCCGCCGCCCAGGTCCTCCAGCGAGCCGATGGTGATGTTGGAATAGTTGGTGTTGATGGCCGCCGCACTGACTCCCTGCTGAGCGGCCGCCCCGGTCGCGTGGAACGAATTCACGGCGTTGGTGCTTCCTTCGCCCGTATGGACGTAAGCGGGGCCGGCATTGATGCTGCCACTGATAGTGACGTCGGCAAATGCTGCAGGAGCCGCAAATGCGGAACCCACAGCCAGAGCGATGAGAGTTTTCTTCATACCATCTCCTTGGTTGAGGCGTTCGGATTTGATCCGGATGCGGGCTTTGGCAACCCTCCCCTCCACGGTGCCCGCATTCCTGCCTACTCCCGCTGATGCGGGGGGAGGTGAGGCGATTCTGCCAAAGTGCAACACTTATCGGCAACGAATCGTCTAGATATGAAATATTTTGTGCGTGAACTGTTGTTTTACTGCAACAGAGTTTCAAAGATAATCGAGCTTAATTAAATTCCAATATTGAACAGCCGCATGAGCTCAAGACCCGGATCTCGATTACGCATCAATGCTTCGCCTACCAGAAAGGCATTTATGCCGCTTTGTCGCATCAGGGCGACATCGCTTGGTGCAGAGATTCCCGATTCCGTGATCGCCAGCCGCTCACTCGGGACGTACGGGAGCAGGTCCAAGGTCGTTTGCAGCCGGGTTTCGAACGTCCGCAGGTTCCGGTTGTTGATGCCCAGAAGCGGCGTGCGCAGCCTCAGGGATCGGTCGAGCTCAGCGGCATCGTGCACCTCCACCAGGACCGCCATGCCCAGTGCCGCGCTGATCGCCTCGAACTCCAGCATTTGCGGCAATTCGAGCGCGGCGACGATGAGCAGGACGCAGTCCGCCCCGAGGAGGCGAGACTCGTAGATCTGGTACGGATCGATCAGGAAATCCTTGCGCAACGCGGGCAGGCCGGACGCAATCCGGGCCTGCGCGAGATGCTCCGGCCGGCCTTGGAAGAACTGCCGATCCGTGAGAACCGACAGGCACGCTGCGCCATGCCGCGCGTAGCTCGCGGCGATCTCCGTCGGGTGGAAGTCTTCGCGCAGGACGCCCTTGCTCGGGCTGGCCTTCTTGATCTCGGCGATCACCGCCGCCTGCCCGGCGGCGATCTTTGCCCTCAGTGCGCGGACGAAATCCATCGGCGGCACGGCGGCCTCGGCCTCGCGCCGAATTGTCTCCAGCGGCTTTGAGCGCGCTGCCGCCGCAACCTCCTCGCGCTTGACCGCCAAGATGCGCTGGAGGATGTCAGACCGGTATTCCATGCGGGCTACGCGTTTGCCGTCTTGAACCGGCCGGAGAACTCCACCAGCTCTTCGAGCTTGCGCCGTGCGGCGCCTCTGGCCAGCACCGCGCGCGCCCGCTCGACCCCCGACTCGAGCGAGGCCGCCAGCCCGCAGACATAGATCGCGGCGCCCGCGTTCGCCGCCACGATGTCGCGGGCGGGACCCGGCTGGTTCGCCAGCGCCGCCAGCAGCATGTCCCGCGACTGGGCCTGATCCGAAACCTGGATGTCGCGCAACGCGCTCGTGGGGATGCCGAGCTGCCTCGGGTGAACCATGTACTCGCGGACCTCTCCGTCCTTGAGCTCGCCCACCATGGTCTCGCCGCCGATCGAGATCTCGTCCAGCCCCTCCAGGCCATAGACCACCATCACGTGACGGCTGCCGAGCCGCTGCAGGACGCGCGCCTGGATGCCCACCAGATCGGGGTGGAACACGCCCATGATCTGGTTGCGCGCGCCGGCCGGGTTGGTCAAGGGACCGAGGATGTTGAAGATCGTCCGCACCCCCAGCTCGCGGCGCACCGGCGCCGCGTGCTTCATCGCCGCGTGATGGCTCGGTGCGAACATGAAGCCCAGCCCCACTTCGGCAATCGAGCGGGCCACCTGGTCCGGCGTCAGCGAAATGTTCACGCCCAGCGCTTCCAGCACGTCCGCGCTGCCCGACTTGCTGGAAACCGAACGGCCGCCGTGCTTGGCCACTTTGGCGCCGGCCGCGGCCGCGACGAGTGCCGCCGCCGTGGAGATGTTGAAGGTGTGCGCGCTGTCGCCTCCCGTGCCGCAGGTGTCCAGCAGGTGCGCGTGCTCGGGAACTTCGACCTTGGTGGCGAACTCGCGCATGACCTGCGCCGCAGCGGCGATCTCGCCGATGGTCTCCTTCTTCACGCGCAGCCCGATGGTGATCGCGGCAATCAGCGTGGGCGAGACCTCGCCGCTCATGATCTGCCGCATCAGCGAGAGCATCTCCTCGTGGAAGATCTCCCGGTGCTCGATCACGCGCACCAGCGCTTGCTGTGGCGTCATGTGTCCTCCTCGCGCAGCGCTCGTCCCGCTCAGTGGACGTTCACGAAGTTGCGCAGCAGCTCGTGGCCGAGCTGAGTCAAGATCGACTCGGGGTGGAACTGCACGCCGTGCACCGCGAGGGTCTTGTGCCTGACCCCCATGATCTCCCCGTCGTCGGTCCACGCGGTGACCGCCAGCGCTTCGGGCAGCGACTCGCGCTCGATCACCAGCGAATGGTAGCGGGTGGCCTCGAACGGCTCGCGCAGGCCGTGGAAGACGCCCTCGCCGCCGTGATGGATCGTCGAAACCTTCCCGTGCATCACCCGCTTGGCGTGCACGATCTTGCCACCGAACGCCTGCCCGATGCTCTGGTGACCCAGGCACACCCCGAGGATCGGAATCTCCCCGGCAAAGCGCCGGATCAGCGGCACCGAGATGCCCGCCTCGCTGGGGGTGCACGGCCCGGGTGAGATCACGATGTGCGCGGGGTCGAGTGCGGCGATCTCGTCCAGGTTGATCTCGTCGTTGCGGAACACCACCACGTCCTGCTGCAGCTCGCCGAAGTACTGGACCAGGTTGTAGGTGAACGAATCGTAGTTGTCGATCATCAGCAGCATAAGTATCACCACAGAGGCACAGAGAAAATCTTACAGACTAATCCTTTTCAGTCCGTGCTTGAGCACGGGCACGTTGAAGTTGATCAGTAAGCCGACATGCAAGCCGCTGAGCTTCAGGTAGGTGAGCAGCTGCGCCTCATGGATGGGCGCGATTTTCTCAACGGTCTTGAGCTCGATGACCAGCTGCTCGTCCACCACCAAGTCCATCTTGTAACCACACTCGAGATGAATGGCCTTGTACACGACCGGGATCTCAACCTGACGCCGGAAACGAAGACCGCGAACCGACAGTTCGTAGCAAAGACACTCCTCATAAGCCGATTCGAGCAATCCTGGGCCGAGCACTCTGTGCACCTCGATGGCGGCGCCGATGACCCGCTCTGAAAGAAGATCCCTCGGTGCCTCTGTGTCGATGTGGTTCAGGTGGGTTTCCCGGAGTTGAGCCCGGCTTGCGCCATCTCGGCCGCGCGCAGCACGGCGCGGGCCTTGTTCTGGGTCTCGGTCCACTCGTTGCTCGCCACCGAATCGGCGACGATTCCGGCGCCCGCCTGCACGTACAGTCTGCCGGCCTTGATGACCGCGGTGCGAATGGCGATCGCGAGGTCCATGTCGCCGTTGAACCCGAGGTAGCCGGCGGCACCGGCGTAGATCCCGCGCCTGGTCGGCTCCATCTCGTCGATGATCTCCATGGCCCGGACCTTGGGCGCTCCGGTGACCGTGCCCGCGGGAAACGACGCGCGCAGCACGGACAGGGCATCCAGCCCGGGCTTGAGCTGACCTTCCACGTTGGACACGATGTGCATGACGTGTGAGTAACGCTCTACCACCATGTTCTCGGTCACGCGCACGCTGCCCGCTTGCGCCACGCGTCCCACGTCGTTGCGTCCCAGGTCCATGAGCATGACGTGCTCGGCCCGCTCTTTGGGATCGGTCAGCAGGTCCTTCTCGTAGGCCACGTCCTGCTCGCGCGTGGCTCCGCGCGGGCGCGTCCCGGCGATCGGGCGCAGGGTCACCGTGTCGCCTTCCAGGCGCACCAGGATCTCGGGCGACGCGCCCACCACGTGAAAGGCGCCCATGTCGAAATAGAACATGTAGGGCGAGGGGTTGAGTGCGCGCAGCGCCCGATACAGAGACAACGGGGATGCCGTGTAGGCGTGGCTGATGCGCTGGGACAGCACCACCTGCATGATGTCGCCATCGAAAATGTACCGCTTCGCCCGTTCCACCGCTTCGATGAAGGCGTCTTCGCTGAACTCGTGCTGCACGACCCCGGGCGTGGTCGGCTTCTCGTCGGGCACCGGCACGCTTTGCCGCAGCTTCGCGGCCAGCTCCGTCAGGCGCGCCTGCGCGTGTCCGTACGCGTTGGGCTCGCGCGGGTCGGCGTAGACGATGAGAAACAGCTTGCCGGACAAGTTGTCAACCACCGCCAGCTGCTCTGACAGCAGAAGCAGAATGTCCGGCGTTTCGAGGCTGTCCGGCTTGATGGTGCGGGCCAGCTTCGCTTCGATGTAGCGCACCGTGTCATAGCCGAAGAACCCGACGAGCCCGCCGCAGAAACGCGGCAGCCCCGGGCGCAGCGCGGCCTTGAAGCGAGCCTGACATGACCGGATGAACTCGAGCGGATCCTTGTGCTCGGAGGCTTGCAGGAGCTGGCTGTGGCGGTATTCGGCGCAGAGGCGCCCGCGAACCTCGAACCGCGTGTCGGCGGGAAGTCCGATGAATGAGTAACGCCCGAAGCGCTCACCGCCTTGCACCGATTCCAGCAGGTACGACCATGGACGGTTGGCGAGCTTGAGGTAGACCGACAGCGGCGTGTCGAGGTCGGCGAAGGTTTCCAGGACGAGGGGAATGCGATTGAAGCCCTTGGCGGCAAGCTGCCTGAATTCAGACTCGGTCATGACGACTCCACGGAAGCAGGTGAAACGGGAAAGACGAAAATCTAGATTGCACGCAAAGCAACGGATAGCGGGCGCCAGTAGCGCCAGCTGCCCGCTGCGAGCAACCAGATCCTGCCTGCGTTCACAGTTCCGTGGATCACGACCGTATCGGGGTAATCAGCCTGGAGGCTTCGACGAGATCGCCAACTATAGCATCGCAGTCGAGTTCCCGCACGTCCCGGGCGCCGTAGCCGTAGGGCACGCAGAACGCAGGGCAGCCCGCGGCGCGGGCGGCTTGCGCATCGTTGGCCGAGTCTCCGATCACCAGCAGCTCGTCGGGCCGCACGCCAAACTGCCGGGCACAATGCAGCAGCGGAAGCGGATCGGGCTTTCGGCTCGGCAGGCTGTCGCCACCCAGCACCAGGGCGAAGAATCCGCGCAATCCCGTCGCCTCGAGCAGCGGCAGCGTGAAGGACTCGGCCTTATTGGTGACGCAGGCAAGCTTCAGACCCTGCCGCGCGAACCGGCGCAGCCCCTCCTCGACCCCCGGGAACGGCCGGGTGCGGAGCGTCAGCGTGGTCCGGTAGTGGCGTTCGAACAGATCGAGCGCGCGCTCCAGCGCGTCGCTCGGCGGCTCGCCTTGCATCCGTCCCGTGAGCAGCCGTTTGGTCAGCCGGGGAATGCCGTCGCCTACATAACGGCGAACGGTTTCTGCGCCGGCCGGCGCGCGCCCGAGGTCGGCCAGCATGCGATCGGCGGCCTCGGCGATATCGGGCAGGGTATCGAGCAGCGTGCCGTCCAGATCGAAGGCCACCGCTTTGACGGCCAGCGGGAACCGCATGTTGCTGCCGGCTCAGACCTTGGCCAGCTCGGCGCGCATGGCGGCGATGGTTCTGGCGTAATCGGGCGTAGCGAAGATGCCCGACCCGGACACGAAAGTGTCGGCGCCCGCGCGCGCGACTTCGGCGATATTGTCTACCTTCACCCCGCCGTCCACCTCGAGCCAGATGTCGCGCCCGAGCCGGTCAATGCGGCTGCGCACGGCGCGCAACTTGTCCAGCGTATACGGGATGAACTTCTGGCCGCCGAAGCCGGGGTTCACCGACATGATCAGCACGAGGTCGAGCTCGGGCAGTACGTTGTCGAGGCATACCAGCGGCGTCGCCGGGTTCAGCACCAGCCCGGCGCGGCAGCCCGATTCCTTGATCAGGCGAATGGTCCGGTCCACGTGCTCGGACGCTTCCGGATGGAAGCTGATGAGGTTTGCGCCCGCCTCGGCGAAGTCGGGCACGATGCGGTCCACGGGCTTCACCATCAAGTGCACGTCGATTACGGCGTCGGTCAACGGGCGCAGCGCCTTGCACACCATGGGACCGATCGTGAGGTTGGGGACGTAATGGTTGTCCATCACGTCGAAATGCACGAGGTCCGCGCCGGCTCCGATCACCTTTTCCACCTCGTCGCCAAGGTGGGCAAAATCGGCCGACAGGATACTGGCAGCGATGCGGAAAACGCGTTGATTCGACATGAACGGCGGCGCGCGCTCAGAGCTGCGCAGATTGTATCCGCAATCCACCACACGGTGCCGCCAACGCCTTGCCATGGCGCGCGAAATCGTGTGCAATGCGACGGTGCAAAGCAAGCGATACCAGATCACCGTCCGAGCGCGCTCGACCTATGTTCCCGAGCAGTCGGACGAGGACGGCGGACGCTTCGTGTTCGCTTATACCATCACGGTGACCAACACCGGGACGGTGGCGGCGCGTCTGGTCAGTCGCCACTGGATCATCACCGACTCCGACAATCACGTGCAGGAGGTGCGCGGCATGGGAGTGGTCGGCGAGCAGCCAACCCTGAAACCCCAGGAAAGCTTCGAGTACACCAGCGGCACGGCCATCGCTACGCCGGTGGGAACCATGCGCGGAAGCTACCAGATGGTCGCGGAAGACGGCACATCCTTCGACGTGCCAATCCCCGAGTTCACGCTCAGCATCCCTCGCGTTCTGCACTGATCTCGCTGCCCGCGAACGGCGGCAGTCGCATCCTCGCTTCATCGACCAGCGGTCATGCGCCTGACCCGGGCCCGTCGCGGTCCTTGCCGCCCTTGCCTCGGGGCAGCGTCCACCAGACGATGAGGATCAACAGCAGCAGGGCGACGCCCGCCTCGATCAGGAACCAGATCATGCTCGTACGTGTCGCAGTGTGCAGATGGCTTGGCTCAACGCCGCGTTTGCTATACTCGCGGCCCGCCGCGCCCCACTTGATTGCATGAAGGGAATAGACAGCATAGTCGCTCTGGTCTTCTTTGTGCTGGCCGGTTGCGCGAATGCGCCCAAAGCGCCTGCACCGGCACCGGTCAACGCCAAAGCCTGTCCGGAGCCGGCTGCCGCCGTTGCGCCGGCACCGCCACCGCCCATTTCCCCGGCCAACAATCTAAGACCGGCGGCATGGAGTGATCTGCCGGGCTGGACGGAAGACTCCGCTTCGGACGCCTTCCTGGCCTTCCTGCGCGGTTGCGCTGTTCTCAACAATAAAGCCGAATGGCTGGGCGTGTGCGCCGATGCCGCTACGCTCCCGAGCCGCGATCAGGCCGCGCTGCGGCGGTTCTTCGAAACCACCTTCACACCCTACGCGGTGGTCAACGCCGACGGTTCAGCCGAGGGCACGATCACCGGCTACTACGAGCCGCTGCTGCGAGGCAGCCGTAAGCCCAGCGCGCAATATCGCTTCGCGGTGTTTGGCGTGCCCGATGACCTCCTGGTGGTGGATCTAAGCGATGTCTATCCGGACCTCAAGAACCTGCGCCTGCGCGGCCGCGTCGACGGCCGTCGCGTAGTGCCGTACTACAGCCGCGCCGACATCGAGGGCGGCAAGGGCGGCGCTGCGGGCCACGAGATCCTGTGGGTGGATGACGCCGTGGACCTGTTCTTTCTCCAGATACAGGGCTCAGGCAAGGTGGCGCTGGACAGCGGCGAAGTCGTGCGTCTGAGCTATGCCGAGCAGAATGGGTATCCCTATCGCTCCGTGGGCCGGCTGCTGGTCGAGCGCGGGGAGCTCACGCTCGACCAAGCCTCGATGCAAGGCATCAAGACCTGGGGAAGCCGCAACCCCGACAAGCTGCCCGAGCTGCTCAACAGCAACGCAAGCTACGTGTTCTTCCGCGAGCAAGCGGTCACCGCAAACGGGCCGGCCGGCGCGCTCGGCGTGCCGCTGACCCCGGGGCGCAGCTTGGCGGTCGACCCGCGCGCGGTTCCGCTGGGGGCGCCGGTGTTCGTGAGCACGACGTGGCCCAACTCCACGCAGGCGCTCAACCGGCTCGCGATGGCGCAGGACACGGGCGGTGCGATCAAAGGTGCCGTGCGTGCCGATCTCTACTGGGGCGGCGGCGATGACGCGGCAGCGCAGGCGGGCCGCATGCGCCAGAGCGGACGCCTGTGGGTCCTGCTTCCCAACGGCTTCCCGCTCTCTGCGACCGCTCCTAACCCCTAACGCTCGTCGTCGCCTCGCATCCAAGGCGCGAAGCGCACCCTGACCACGATCCGGCTGCGCACCGGGCGGCCGTCGCGCTGGGCGGGAGCAAAGCGCGCTGTTTCGAATGCATGCAGCGCGGACTGCTCGAAGTAGCCGTCCGGTTCAGCCCTCACCACCGACAGCTCCCGCACCACGCCGAGCTCGTCGATCTGCAGCAGCAGCGCGACCTCGCCGGTGATCTCGGGGACCGTCGCGGGATACGCCGGGCGGACCGGCACGACCGGCCGAGGATATACATCGAGATCCTTGGCGTCATACCACGTCGCATCGGCGAGTACCGGCATGTCAACGTCGGGCAGACGGCTGTCGTCGAGACGTGCGCCCGCTGCCGGCGCGCGTTCGGCAACCGCTTCGGTCGATGGTTCGGGAATCTCGGCTGGCGGGGGCACCCGGCCGGCCGGCTCTAACTCCGCCGCTGCCCGAGCACGGGGGCCAAGAACGTGCGTTCGCGTCGGCGCCTCGCGTGGCGCATCCGCCTCCGGTACGAGCCGGGCCAGGAGGACCCGCGCCGGGGCCGACTCCGACGGGCGCACCGCGATACCGTAGATGAGGGACAGGTGCAGCGCAGTAGAAACCGCCAGAGCGACAAGCAGTCGCTGCCTGGCGTTGCGCCCTATGATCGTGTCGCCATCGGACCGCATCGAGCCCTGCAAACCGCAAGTGCCCCGCGTCAGTTTGCCTTCGCGCCGGACAACAGCTTCTCGATTTGGGCCGCCGAGATCGCCCCCGGTACCCGGTCGCCGTTGGCGAACACCAGCGTGGGGGTGGCGTTGATTCCGCGCTTGGAACCGAACTCGACCAGCTTGTCGACCGGGTTGTCGCAGGTCGGCGCGGCGGTAGGTGCGATCCCTTTGTTCAGATAGTCGTCCCAGGCCTTCGCCCTGTCTGGCGAGCACCAGATGCGCTTGGCCTTGTCGCTCGCCTGCGGGTGCAGGCCGTCGATCGGGAACAGGAACATGTAGATCGTCACGTTGTCCAGCTTGGCCAGGTCGCCCTCGATGCGTCTGCAGAACGGGCAGTCCGGATCGGAAAACACCGCCATCTTGCGCTCGCCTTTGCCCTTCACCCTCTTGAACGCCAACTCCAGCGGCAGCTCGTTGAAGGGGATCATCGCCAGCTTGCGCTTGCGCTCCGCGGTCAGGTTGCGGTCGGTCTTGGTCTCGATGATGTTGCCGTCGTAGATGATGTAATCGAAGTTCTCATCGGTGTAGAGAATCTCGTTGCTGATCACCACCTCGTAGAGTCCGAGATAGGGCAGCTTGGTCACGCTCTGGACCTCGGCCTGCGGAAACTTGGCCTGCACCGCCTTGCGTATGCTCGCCTCGTCTGCGTGGGCCATACAGGCTGCGAGAAGCCACAGGACCGCAGCGAGCGAGAAAAGTCGTTTCAGCATGAGAAGTCCTTCGATGGTGGTGGACCGCGCCTCAGCCGAGCGCGTGCTTAACCAGCAGCGCCTTCAGCGGAAGCAGGCGGTCGGTGAGGTTCAGGCCCAGATTGCGCAGCCAGGCCAGGGGCGCGACCGAGTTGTTGAACAATCGCTGCAGGCCATGTGTGGCCACGGTCATGGCCAGGATGTCTTCCCGTCTCGCCCTCTCGTAACGGCGCAGCAGCGCGCGGCTGCCGGCATCGTTCTCCTGGCCGCGCGCGGCCAAGACAAGAGCCAGTTCGCGCGCATCCTGGAAGCCAAGGTTGACGCCCTGCCCGGCGAGCGGGTGCAGATTATGCGCGGCGTCTCCCACCAGCGCAAGACGAGGGCCGATCAGCCGTCGCACGCGTACCAACCGCAGCGCGAACCCAGCCGGCGGTGCGATCAAAGCCAGGCTGCCGAGCGCCTGGCCGGAGGCCGCTGCAACCTCGGCGCACAGCTCCCCGGGGCCCAGCCCCAGCAACCGATCGGCCAGGTCCTGCCGCGCGGACCATACCATCGAAACGCGGCGACCCGGCAGGGGCAACAGCGCGAGCACGCCATCGGCGCGAAACCATTGGAACGCGACCCCGCGGTGCGGCTCTGCCGTCGCGAAGTTGGCGACTACGGCCGTCTGTCCGTAGCCGCTTTCCGCCGCCGTCAGTCCCGCCTGGCCGCGCAGCCAGGAATCGGCGCCATCGGCGGCCACCAGCAGCTTGGCACGCAGCGCCTCCCCCGTCTCAAGGCTCAGCGTGGCGTGTTCGCTCTCCCAGCGCACCGCAGCGCAGCTTGCCGGACTGAACATCGTGAGACGCGGCTGGTCGCCCAGGGTTCGACGCAGTGCGGCCACGAGCACCGAGCTCTCCACGATCGTTGCCAGCCTCGGCACATGAGCTTCGTAAGCGCTGAAGGTGAGCTCGCTTCCCGGGCGATCGCCGAAGATCCGCATCTGCGTCACCGGCGCCAGCCGGTCGGCAGCAGCGGGCCACGCATCCAGCTCGCGCAGGAGGGCTTCGCTGGCCGGGCTGATGGCGTACACGCGCGCGTCCCAGCCGCCGGGGTCAGCAACCGCTGGACGGTTCCGTTCCACCAGCGCCAGCCTCAAGCCGGTCCGGGCCAGCGCGCGAGCCAGGCACAACCCCACCAGGCCGCCTCCCGCGATCGCGACGTCGAAGTCGAGGGAATCCCCCATCGGATGGGCTCGAAGCCGTCTAACCTTTTGATTTGCCGTGCGCCTTAAACTCGATGCCGGCGCCTTGACACGATCCAGTGCGCTCAGTACCCTTTCGACCCCTGTCGCTCTCGGGCGTGGCGAATTAGCTCAGTGGTTAGAGCAGAGGAATCATAATCCTTTGGTCCGGGGTTCGAATCCCTGATTCGCCACCAAATACCCCGGGACGTCCGATCGTCCGCAAAGCTCCTAGACTCGCTCCGGGCGGTTGTCCTGTACACCCGCAATGCAGCACCGGATTCGCGCCGATGCGTTGCGTCGTCTTTAACCGACACCACGTCTCACTGTCGACGCCGGGCACGGCTCAAGTTCGTTGGCGTTTTGACGCTACTGGAAGTGCTGCAGCAGACCGCTTGATCCATAACACACTACTCCTTCGCGTACGGATACAGGGAGGTAGAGATGACGATGTCGTACCAGGAACTCGATCATCGCGGGCGCCATGTCGTCGCCCATCTTCGCGCGTGCCAGCGCTACGCCGAGAAGGTGAACGGGGCGGCAACGGAGCCCACGGCCGCCGGCCTTGAGCGCTTGGCCGTGCACTGGAATTCAGCGGTCACATTGGTGCTCGATGTGCGTGAAGCCGTCTCGCCCCCGATCTTCGGCGCCTGGTTACGCAGGCATCGCATCCCGTTGGGCACCGCGCGCAGGCTGCTGGGCGAGTAACCCGCTGTGGGTCCTCCCTGTGTTGGCCATGCTCCCGCACGCTAGCACGCTCGGTTAGTTCAAGAGCGGGGTTCCGAAAGGCGTAGCCGATGGTCACTCGCATACTTCTAACGACCTTGGTTGTCCTGACGCTCGTCTGCGGTGGGCTGGCGATTTACTACAATCGGCTCTTCGATCGGCTGGAGACGGCACTGGTTGAAACCAAGGCTCAACTCGCTATCGCGCAGGCCCAGCTCAAGGAGCAGCAGGCGGGGCGGGGCCCTGGACAGTCCAGGCCAGCTCCCGGCTCCAGCCTGAAGAACCACAAGTAGGCCTTCGTCCAGTCGAGCCGCAGGAAAATCGCCTGCCCTTCCTTCAGCGTGATGTCCCCCCGGCACACCTGGCGGCACACGGACGCTTCCAGCTGGTCCTTGACGGCTGCGCTCCACCGTCCCGTCATCGGTTGAGGCCACAGGTTGCGCGGGTCGCGCGGAGCACCGCCGACGCATAGCGGGACCAAGTGGTCTTCGCGATAATCACGCGACGTGCGCCCAAGCCTCAGCTCGCCCATCTGCCGCTGCTTGAGTTTCTCGGTGTACGAGGTCGGCGGCCTGATCGTCTTGGTGTAGCCGGGCATGCACACGGTCTCCGCGATGTTCTCCTGCGTGATTTCGGGGTTGATCGCGCCCGGCGTGCGCTCTTGGTCGGGGATGTAGTCCTCCTGCGCCAGGCTCGCGAAGGACAGGGCCCACGCCGCAAGAAACACCATGCTTCTCACACCAGCTCCCTGCATCTCGCCGGCGACCCAGTCACGGCCCGTGCGGCGGAGGGCCCGGGCAAGGTCGTTCCGAGCAAGATGAGTGGTAGCCGGACTCTGGCCACTTACGATAGCTCCACGCCACGCGGTGGATGCTGGATTGCAAGGCTTGTGCCTACGAGGATGCGAGGCACGACGAGGCACGGGGCGCTGCGGCGGTGCTACAATCCGCTCCCTCGTGCCATCCATGCGCGGCACACCCGGTGCCCGGTCTTGTGAAAGTTGTTGATTGCTAAGGATCCCCGCGGACAGGATCAGAACCCCTGATTCGCCACCACATCGCTGGCTCACGTGTCGTACTTGCCCCCGGCAGTTCCTCTGAGCGCCTTGCGCCGCATCGCTGCTGGCGTGGTGTTGGGCGTGGCGTTGTCGGTCGCCGCGGCCGCGCGCTCGCTACCCGGCGATGCACAGTTCGCCGAAGGCGCCGAGTTCAGCTATCCGTATGTGAAGGCGGGTAAACAGACGTTGCGCCTGGCGGCAGGCGCGAGGATTTACAACGAACGCAATCTCATCGTCATGCCGGCTGCCGTGCCCTTGAAGGCCAACGTGCTGTTCAAGACCGACATCAACGGCGACATCTCCCGCGTCTGGATATTGACGGACGAGGAGACGAAGGCATATCAGGACAAGTAGGTCGACGCGAAATGCACGGCAAGGTATACATCAAGACCTTCGGCTGCCAGATGAACGAATACGACTCGGCCAAAATGGCCGACGTCCTGGCCGAGTCGGAGGGGCTGCAAGCGACCTCCGATCCCGAGCAAGCCGATCTGATCCTGTTCAACACGTGTTCGGTGCGCGAGAAGGCGCAGGAGAAGGTGTTTTCCGACCTCGGCCGCGTCAAGCACCTGAAACGGCGCAACCCGAGCCTGCTGATCGGCGTGGGCGGATGCGTGGCGAGCCAGGAGGGGCGGGCCATCGTGGAGCGCGCTCCGTTCGTCGACGTGGTGTTCGGCCCGCAAACCCTGCACCGCCTGCCGCAACTGATACAGGCGCGACGCCGCACGGGCAAGCCCCAGGTTGACGTGAGCTTTCCCGAAATCGAGAAGTTCGACGCGCTGCCGCCGGTGCGGGTCGACGGGCCCTCGGCCTTCGTGTCCATCATGGAGGGGTGCAGCAAGTACTGCAGTTTCTGCGTGGTCCCCTACACGCGTGGTGAGGAAGTGTCGCGCCCGCTGGACGACGTACTGACCGAGGTGGCAGAGCTCACGGACCAGGGCTTGAGGGAGATCACCTTGCTGGGCCAGAACGTCAATGCCTACCGCGGGCGGATGCAAGACGGTGGGATCGCCGACCTCGCGCTGCTCCTCGAGCACCTGGCCGAGATGCCCGGGCTCGGGCGCATTCGATACACCACGTCCCACCCCAAGGAGTTCACCCAGCGTCTGATCGACGTCTACGGGCTCATCCCGCAGCTGGTGGGCCATGTGCACCTGCCGGTGCAATCCGGTTCGGACCGTGTTCTGGCCGCCATGAAGCGCGGCTATACGGTCCTCGAGTACAAGTCCATCGCCCGGCGGCTGCGATCGGTGCGCAGCGAGATGTCCATTTCATCGGATTTCATCGTCGGCTTCCCCGGTGAGACCGAGTCCGACTTCGAAGCCACCTTGCGGCTGGTAGACGAGGTGGAGTTCGACCGCAGCTTCAGCTTCGTCTACAGCCCGCGCCCCGGCACGCCCGCGGCGAACTTGCCCGATGCCACGCCGCGTGAGCTCAAGTTCGAGCGCCTGCGCAGCCTGCAGGAGCGTCTCGACACTCAGGCGCAGGCGATCAGCGACGCGATGGTCGGCACGCGCCAACGCGTGCTGGTGGAGGGCGCGTCGAAGCACGATCCCGCCGAGCTTGCCGGCCGCACCGATAACAACCGCATCGTGAACTTTTCGCCGCCCGATGGCCTCGACCGTCAGCGCCTGGCTGGACAGTTCGCCGACGTCATCGTCACCGCCGCTCTGCCGCATTCGTTGCGCGGCCAGATCGCGGGCACGTAGCGCTCCTTGAATCCGGTCCAGATCTCCTTCACCCCGGTGGACAACGAGCGGTTGTCCAACTTGTGCGGCGTGCTGGACGAGAACCTCAAGCAGATCGAGGCCGCGCTCGACGTGAGCATCTCGCGTCGCGGCGAGAACTTCTCCGTGTCGGGCGAGGCGGAGCAGACGCAGCTCGCGGCGGAAGCGTTGCGGCGCTTCTACCGGATGGCCGTCCAGAATCTCTCCGTCGAAGACGTGCAGCTTGGCCTGATCGAGGTCGCGAACCCCAACCGGGCGCCGGCCTCCGCGGACGGCGAGCCGATCCTGCTGACGCGCCGGCGCGACCTGCACGGGCGCACGCCGCATCAGGTGCAATATCTGCGTCAGATCCAGGAGTACGACATCACCTTCGGCATCGGCCCGGCCGGCACCGGCAAGACCTACCTCGCCGTCGCTTCGGCGGTTGACGCCTTCGAACGCGACGCGATCAAGCGCATCGTACTGGTGCGCCCGGCGGTGGAAGCCGGCGAGCGGCTGGGCTTTCTGCCGGGGGATCTGGCGCAGAAGGTCGATCCTTACCTGCGGCCGCTCTACGACGCGCTGTACGATCTGATGGGCTTCGACAAGGTGGGCAAGCTGTTCGAGCGCGGGTCGATCGAGATCGCGCCGCTCGCCTACATGCGTGGCCGCACCCTCAATCATTCCTTCATCATTCTGGACGAGGCGCAAAACACCACGCCAGAGCAGATGAAGATGTTCCTCACCCGCACCGGCTTCGGCACCAAGGCCGTGATCACGGGCGACGTCACCCAGATCGACCTGGCGCGCGGCCAGAAGAGCGGGCTGGTGGACGCACGCGAAGTGCTCAGCGAAGTGCGCGGCATCGCCTTCACCCTGTTCAGCAGCGAAGACGTGGTGCGCCATCCGCTGGTGGCCCGCATCGTGAACGCCTACGAGGCGCGCACCAAGAGGGAGCAATCGTGACGCCCGGCTCGCCGGCGACGCGCGGGCCCCGATTTGCGCTCACGCTGCAGATCGCCGCGCGGGCGTCCCGTCTGCCATCGCGCAGACAACTGCGCCGCTGGGCCTCGGCGGCGCTGGCGCAGGACGCTCGGGTCACGCTGCGCATCGTGGGCAAAGCCGAGGGCCGGCGACTGAATCGCGAGTTCCGCGGCAAGGACTACCCCACTAACGTGCTGACCTTCGCTTACCCTGAGGGAAGCCCGCTGACCGGAGACATCGTGCTGTGCGCGCCCATCATCAGGCAGGAAGCCGCGGCGCAGGACGTGAGCCTGGCGGCGCACTACGCGCACCTGGTCGTGCACGGCATGCTGCACCTGCAGGGATACGACCATCAGCGCGCCGCTGCGGCCCGCATCATGGAGTCGCTCGAATCTGAAATCGTAACGCAGCTGGGGTATCCTGACCCCTACTCCGTACAGGCCTGAACGCGCGCTGCTTCGATACGAGCGCAGGCCGCAATGCATGGATCCTCACCCTAAACCGTCACTCCTCGAGCGCATCGGTGCCATTCTGATGCGCGAACCGGAAGACCGCGAGCAGCTTCTGGAGCTGCTGCAATCGTCCTACGAGCGCAACCTGATGGATGCGGACGCGCTCGCCATGATCGAAGGCGTGTTGCAGGTCTCGGAGCTCCATGCGCGCGACATCATGGTTCCGCGCGCCCAGATGGACGTGGTCGATATCCACGACTCGCCCCAGAAGTTCCTCCCAAAGGTCATCGAATCCGGCCACTCGCGCTTCCCGGTCATCGGTGACAGCAAGGACGACGTCATCGGCATCCTCCTCGCCAAGGACCTGCTGGGATATTTCGGTGGCAAGGAGCACGACATGCGCGACATGCTGCGCCCGGCGGTGTTCATCCCCGAGTCCAAGCGGCTCAACGTGCTGCTCAAGGATTTCCGCCGCAACCGCAATCATATGGCGATCGTGGTGGACGAATACGGTGGCGTGGCCGGGCTGGTGACCATCGAGGATGTGCTGGAGCAGATCGTCGGCGATATCGAAGACGAATACGACTTCGACGAGACGGAAGCCAATATCCTGTTGGACCGCAACGGACTGTACCGCGTCAAGGCGCAGACCTCGATCGAGGACTTCAACGCCACCTTCGGCACGGCGTTCCGCGACGAGGAATACGACACCATCGGGGGGTTGCTCCTGAGTCAGTTCGGGCGCTTGCCCAAGCGGGGCGACGAGGTGGTGCTCGACCGTCTGCGCTTCCGCGTGCTGCGCGCCGATAGCCGGCGGTTGCACTCGCTGCTGGTCGAGAAGCTGCCCTCGGCTGAATGAAGCGCGGCAGCGCGCTGCGCGAGCGCCTGGACCTGGTGCCGCTGAGCCCGGGGCTGGGGCGGCTGTTTCTGAGCGCCCTGCTGGGAGCGGCCAGCGTCCTGGGGTTCGCGCCTCTCTACATCTTCCCCGTTCCGGTCGCGACGCTAGCGGGCCTGGCATGGCTGTGGCAACGCAGCCAAAGCGCAGGGCAGGCGCTTGTTCTGGGGGTGGGCTTCGGGCTGGGTTACTTCCTCACCGGAACCAGCTGGGTCTACGTCAGCATGCACGATTTCGGCGGCATGGCCTGGCCGGTGGCCGGATTTGCCACCTTGTTCTTCTGCTCCTACCTCGCCCTGTTTCCTGCAGCCGCCGGATGGACGTTCGCGCGCCTGCGGGCACCTCCATGGGTGCGCCTGGCGATCGTGTTTCCTGCCGCATGGGCCCTCTCCGAATGGGCGCGTGGCTGGCTGTTTACCGGCTTTCCCTGGCTCGCGGTGGGCTATTCGCAGTCTCCCGACGGACCGCTGTCCGGCTTCGCCGCGCTGCTCGGGGTCTACGGCGTGTCGCTGCTGGCTGCGTTGAGCGCCGGCTTGTGGGTCTGGCTGAGCGGTGTGCTCGCGGGCAGACGCGGCGAGGCGACGCCTGGCCGCGTGCGCGCGGGGCTATCCCATCCAGCGCTGGTCCTCTTCGTACTGCTGTGGTTCGCGGGCTGGGTGCTGCAGCGGGTGCCTTGGACGGCAGCCACGGGCGAGCCGGTGACGGTGAGCCTGGTACAAGGCAACATCGAACAGGACCTGAAATGGCGCCCGGAATCGGCGCGCGCCGCGCTCGAGACCTATCTCGAGCTCACGCTGCGCACGCATGGGCGGCTGGTCGTGTTGCCGGAGACCGCGCTGCCGGTCTTCAACGTCGACCTGCCGGCCGGGTACATCGAAGCGCTGGCTCGCCCGGCTCGCGACAGAGGCGGCGATCTGCTGACCGGCATACCCGAGTACGAGCAGGCGGACCCGCCGCGCTACTACAACAGCGTGATGAGCTTCGGGACGCGCTCAACCCAGGTCTACCGCAAGTACCACCTGGTGCCGTTCGGCGACTACGTCCCGCACTGGGGTTTTCTCACCTGGATCATGCACACGCTGCGCATTCCGATGTCCGACTTCTCCCGCGGAGCGCCGTACCAACGTCCGCTGGATGTCGCCGGTCAACGTGTGGCCGTCAACATCTGCTACGAGGACGCGTTCGGCGAGGAGATCATTCGCCAGCTTCCCGAAGCGACGCTGCTCGCCAACTTCACCAACGACGCCTGGTGGGGCAAGTCGGCGGCGTCCGACCAGCATCTCCAGATAGCCCAGATGCGTTCGCAGGAGACCGGGCGCTACATGCTTCGCGCCACCAACACGGGCGTGACCGCCGTAATCGACCATCGCGGCCGCATCGTGAGCGCCGTACCCCAATTCGTCGTAGCGGTCCTGGAAGGACGTGCAGAGGGCCGCGGCGGAAACACGCCCTACATCCGGTGGGGGAACTGGGCGTTCCTCGCGCTGGCAGCCGCCGGCCTGCTGGTACCATTGCTTTCCAGCCGCGTGCGGCAACGCGTCGCGTGACGGGGGAACCAAGTAGAATTCGCGTTCCTCCGGGACCGTCCGGTTTTGCGCGGGCACATCCGTGCGACTTGAGATGAACTTCCAGGACCTCATCCTGCAGCTGCAGACCTACTGGGGCAAGCAGGGCTGTGCGCTGCTCCAGCCGTATGACATGGAGATGGGCGCGGGCACGTTCCACACGGCGACATTTCTGCGCGCCCTTGGACCCGAGCCCTGGCGCGCCGCCTACGTGCAACCTTCGCGCCGCCCCAAGGACGGGCGCTACGGTGCCAATCCCAATCGCCTCCAGCACTACTACCAGTATCAAGTCGCGCTCAAACCCTCGCCCGACGACATTCAGGAGCTGTATCTCGATTCGCTGCGCGGGCTGGGAATCGACCCGCGACGCAATGACATCCGCTTCGTCGAGGACGACTGGGAATCGCCCACGCTCGGCGCCTGGGGTCTGGGTTGGGAAGTGTGGCTCAACGGCATGGAGGTGACCCAGTTCACCTACTTCCAGGAGGTGGGCAGCCTGGTGTGCAGGCCAGTGCTCGGCGAGATCACCTATGGCCTTGAGCGTCTGGCCATGTACCTGCAGGGCAAGGACAACGTCTACGACCTCGTCTGGGTCGACGCCGTCACCTACGGCGACGTGTACCACCAGAACGAGGTCGAGCAGTCGACCTACAACTTCGAACGGTCCAACGTGCAGATGCTGTTCGAGCATTTCAACCAGTTCGAGCGCGAGGCCAAGCGCCTCATCGACGCCGGCCTTCCCCTGCCGGCCTACGAGATGGTGCTGAAGTGCTCCCACACCTTCAACCTCCTCGATGCGCGCGGCGCCATCTCGGTGACCGAGCGCGCGGCGTATATCGGCCGCGTGCGCACCCTGGCCCGCCTGGTGGCCCAGGCGTACTACGACTCTCGCGAGCGGCTGGGCTTTCCGATGCTGAAGCTCCCGCAGCCGGTTGCCTGAGCTAGAGAGGCAGAACGACAATGCAGGGCGCTCTGCTGATCGAACTCCTCACTGAGGAGCTCCCCCCGAAATCGTTGAAGGCGCTCGCGGGAGCCTTCGCCGAACGGTTGCTCAGCTTGCTGAAAGAAGATGGGCTCCTCGGCGCAACCAGTATGGCGGAAAACTTCGCTACACCTCGCCGTCTGGCGGTTCTCATCAGTCACGTTCTGAGCGAAGCACCCGACAAGCCCGTCACACTTACCGGACCGCCCGCTTCCGCTGCGCTGGACAAAGCGGGACAACCCACCGCTGCGTTGCTTGGGTTCGCAAAGAAGTGCGGCGTGACGCCTGACCAATTGCGGCTCGCCGAAGGCGAGAAAGGGAAAGTGTTCGTCTACGACAAGATTTCGCCCGGAGCGAAGCTGTCGAACGTGCTGGATCTACAGGTAGCCGATGCTATTCGCAAGCTGCCCATCCCGAAACTCATGCGCTGGGGAGATCGCAACACCGAGTTCGTCCGTCCCGTGCACGGGCTGATCATGCTGCACGGCGAGGCGATCGTGCAAGGCCAGGTGCTCGGGCTTACGAGCGGAAATGTAACCCGTGGCCACCGCGTCCTTGGCAACGCCGTCGTGACTATTCCGCGCGCTCAGGACTACGCCGAGGTCTTGGCGAAGCAAGGTAAAGTGATCGCCGGTTTTGGTGAGCGCAAGGAGCTCATCAGGCGGGGACTGGGTGGAGCCTGCAAACAGGGATATGTAGATCGAGACGACAGTCTGCTGGACGAAGTGACAGCGCTGGTCGAGTACCCGCAGGTCTACCTGGGACACTTCGATGCCGAGTTCTTGAACGTGCCCAACGAGTGCCTGATGTTGTCGATGAAGCAGCATCAGAAATATTTCCCAGTGCTCGCGACCACAACGGCACCGGTGCGGCTGCTGCCGTATTTCCTGATCGTCAGCAATCTGGAGACGGATGACGCGAAGGACATCGTGAAAGGCAACGAGCGCGTGCTGCGCGCGCGCTTGTCTGACGCCAAGTTCTTCTACGATCAGGATCGCAAGACGAAGCTGGCGGATCGGGTCGAGCGCCTGGGCAACGTCGTGTATCACAACAAGCTGGGCAGCCAGCTTGAGCGCGTGCAGCGCATCCAGAAGCTGGCCGTTGCAATTGCCGAGAAGCTCCACACCGATGTGCGCAAAGCCGAGCGCGCCGCCTGGCTGTCGAAGGCGGATCTGTCGACCGACATGGTAGGCGAGTTTCCCGAGCTACAAGGCACCATGGGACGGTACTACGCGGAGCACGACGGAGAGGATGGCTTGGTAGCACGCGCGATCGAGGAGCATTACTTGCCTCGCATCTCAGGCGGCAAGTTGCCCGAGGACAATATCGGTTGCGCGGTGGCGCTGGCCGACAAGCTCGACACGCTGGTAGGCATCTACGGGATCGGTCTTGCGCCGACCGGGGACAAGGACCCCTTCGGCCTGCGGCGTCAGGCGCTGGGCGTGGTGCGCATTCTTTCAGAGAAATCTTTGCCCCTGGACTTGGTCAAGCTGCTAGAGCTGGCCAAGCTGAGCTTCGCGTCCGGTGTTCTGCACGACAGCGTCGCCGTGGACCTGCATGGATTCATGCTGGAGCGGTTGCGGAGCTATCTGCGGGAACGCGGGTTTGCGCAGGATGAGGTGGAGGCGGTGGTAAGCCAGAACCCCTCCCGCATAGACCAGGTCGTTCCGAGGTTGGAGGCGGTCCGAGTTTTTCGCGTGATGCCGGAGGCGGAGAGCCTCGCGAGCGCCAACAAGCGCATCCGCAATATCCTCAAGAAGACCACCGTCACACAGACCGTGCCCGATCCGTCGGTCCTGCGGGAAGCCGCGGAGAAGGATCTGTTTGCCGCCACGTCCCGGCTGACGCCAACCATCAGCTCGCTGTGGGAAAGCAGAGACTACGCCGGAGCGCTGCGCCAGTTGGCGAGCGTACGCAAGGAGGTGGACGCGTTCTTCGACCAGGTCATGGTCATGACCGACGAGCAGATCATCCGCAATAACCGCCTGGCCCTGCTCTCGCAGCTCGAGAGCCTCCTGAACCGGGTGGCCGACATCTCCAAGCTCGCGTCGTAGCGCAGTTCGCAAAACGGCGCGCGGGTCACAGATCGCGCAGCCCGCCGCGCGGCGTGGACTCGATCGTCCGAAGGAGTCGCGCCATCTCGCGCGGGGAGCCGTAGATCACCGATGAGCGGTCGATCCGGCGGTCGTACTGCTGTGCCACCAGCACGAACCGGTCCGTCTCCCAGATGCGGATCTCATCCGAGAACTGACCGGCCATGCCGCTGCGCACGTTGACGCTCCAGTCGCTGCCTTCCCCAAGCCGGGCGGACAGCGCCGGCAACACCTGCGCGAAGCGCGCTTCGGGAAAATAGACCGTGATGAGCGCGAGGCGCCCGTCCCTGAACAGCGCCTCCACCTTGCTCACGCCAGCTCCAGCGAGAGTCTCCAGCGCCCCGGGCAAGGGAGTGCAGCGGCGTAGCTCGGGGTCCGCGCGATCCTGCTGACAGGCCAGTTCCGCGCCCTCGAGCACGCTGGTGAATTCGGCGCCCACCAACTCGGGCGCCAGGCCTTCGAACACATCACCAGCCGCGCGGGCCCCGCCCAGCGCGAGGGCGCAGCAGGCCCCCACCAAAGCGTTGCGTATCAGAGTCTCCCGAACTCCCGCATCACATGCTGCTGGCGGCGGCTGACCGGCAGCCGCTCGTCCAACCCGCGCAGCTTGACTATCCACCCGTTCTCCCCGCCGCCGTCCGCGCCTCGCTCAAAGCTCTCGATATGATCGCGCGAAACGAGATAGCTGCGATGCACGCGCACGAAGCTCTCGCGGAATTCCTGCTCCAGCCGCGTGAGCGACTCCTCCAGCAGATACTCGCGCTCCGCCGTGCGGATGGTCACATATTTGAGCTCGGCACGCATGAACAGCACCCTGTCCACCGGCACCAGGAGCAACCGCCCGCGCTCCTGCACCGACAGGTGCCTGCGCGGTTCCGGGGCAAGCCGCTGCAGGACATCCAGGCTCAGCGGCGTGATCGAACGCACCCGCACCAACGCGTCGTACAAGCGGCGCAGGCGGATGGGTTTGACCAGATAGTCCACGGCGTGCAGCTCGAAGGCCTTCACCGCATACGCGTCGTAAGCGGTGGTAAAGATCACCGACGGAGCGTTGGCCAGCTTCTGAATGTGCTGCGCCGCCTCGATCCCGTCCATCTCGGGCATGCGGATGTCGAGCAGCACCACATCGGCTTGCGTGTGCTGCAGCACCTCGACCAGCGCGCAGCCATTCGCCGCCTCGGCTACGACCTCCAGAGCGAGGCTTGCTGCGCAATCCTCCAGCAGATCGCGGATGCGGCTGCGGGCCGGCTGCTCGTCGTCGGCGACCACGATTCGCAGGCTTTGGCCGAGCTTGCTCACCGCGCCTCCTTCCGATAGGGGATGACGATGTGCACCTGATAGGCGTCATTGGCAAGGCTGCTCTTGAGGCTGGCCTCCGCGTCGAAGTGCAGGGCCAGGCGTTCGCGGATGTTGGCGAGCGCCATCTTGTTGCCGGCATGATGGCTGCCGTCCTTGCGGTACGGGTTGCGCAACACCAAGTGGACCTCGTCGCGCGCCTTGTACACGTTGATGCTGATCACGCCGGTCTCCGAGCATGGCTCGATGCCGTGGTAGACCGCGTTCTCCACCAGAGGCTGCAGAACCAGCGGTGGAATGAGCGCTTCCTCCGGCATGTTTTCCGTGTGCCACTCGACCCTCAGCCGCTCCCCCAGGCGCAGCTGTTCGAGGTTGAGATACTGTTGGGTCAGCTCCACTTCGCGCGCCAGCGTCGACAGAACACGGTTGTCCGCCATCAGCACGCGGAACAGATCGGCCATGTCTTCCAGCGCGGTCTCGGCGCGCTTGGGCGCCTGCCGAATCAAGCTCAGCACGGCGTTGATGCTGTTGAACAGAAAATGCGGGCGGATACGCGCCTGCAAGGCCTGCAGCCTGGCCTCGGTGAGGGCGGGCGAGAGCGCGCGATTGCGCAGGTGAAAGTAGTACAGAATCAGAGCCGCGGCCGCCAGCGTGAACAGCCAGTAGCGCTCGAGCTGGCCGTAGGGATCTCCGCCGAAGAACTGCTCGCCGGCGCGGTGGATGACGGTGACGATGATCAGTTCGATCAGCACGACCACCAGGATCCCGGTCCGGTAGTCGAGACGGCGCAGCCAGCGGCTGAGCGCGGACAGCGCCAGAATGCTCAGCACCAGCACCGGCTGAACGGGCGCGGACACTTCGAGGAACGCCGGCAAAACGGCCTCCCAGTTGCTGGCCTGCGCAAGCGCAAGGAACCCGGACAGTGCGAGCACGATCAGCACGATGCGCAGGATCACGCCCAAGTTGCCAAAGTCCGGCAGGGCGTCTCGGTGCACGTTTTGATTTATACTCTTCACTG
>DATJVW010000318.1:0-25783 GCA_035501675.1 Burkholderiales bacterium | reverse complement strand
CGAGCCCAGGGCAAAGCGCGGCGATCGGGACGTAAGTCAGCAATTCCTCGTCGAGAGTCTTTTGCGCCTGGGCCAGCGTGGCGCTCGGCATGATGCCTAGCTCGCGCAGGATGTAGACGCAGGCCACACGGCCGCTGCCCTCGAGCGTGCCGTGGAACAAGACAGGAACCCCGAGTCGGCGTAGCAGCAAGCCGAGCAGGGGCAACAAATTGTGCTCGCCGCGGGCGCCGCCATAGGCCGGAATAACGAGTGGCCGCAACCGCCCTCCCGGCGGTTGGAGAGGGTAGAGACGCTCGGTTACCGCGCGGTAAGCTCCCAGTAGCTCTGGCGTCGATTCGCCCTTTATTCGGAGCGCAGTGAGGATCGCCCCCAACTCGAGATCGGCCACCCCGCCGTCGAGCATCGCGGCGAACAGCGCGTGCGCATCCTCCTCGGTGAGGTCGCCGCCGGCCTGCTGGCCGCGGGCTACTCGCTTGACGATCTGGCCGAAATTCACCTCGCGCAGGCACCGAAAAACCGGCACCTTCCTCCGCCTTCAACCCATCTGGCCGCTGTTAGCCGGACGGCCCTGACCGCAGTTGCGGCCAGCAACCGTCGTGCCATCAGGTTTATGGCTTTGGATCAATTCCTTACTGAGAATAGAACGGAGTCAAGCGCTGGCGCCGGCAAGAAGATGGTGCGAGAGCACACCCTCTCGCGTTGTTTTGGTGCAACTCGCTTGGCAAAATTTTCGTCAAGACTCGTCCGACCCTGCTGAATTCCGCTAACATGATCTCTGCTTTCGGCGGTCGCGCCGGCACCCTTTGAGGTTGCGCCGTGTCGTCCGTCCGAAGACCGGGATGACGCCCGGGAAGGAGGTGTCCATGAAATGCTTCCTGTATCTGACCGCAGCGGCCACACTCCTCGTCTGTCTCAACCCCCCGCAAGCCCAGACATTGGATAGCACGACCCGGCGCACCGCTACGTCTGACGCCCGCTTCGAGACCCTGCGGCCAGACAGCGGTTTTTCGGATTGGCGCCGGCTGAGTCTCGAAGGCGGTGCGCGCGCTACGGATATGGGCGCGAGCTACGCTTACACTCTGCCGGGTGATCCGCTGGGGGCCAACGCGCCCGAGACTACCGGCGGTTACTGGCGCCCGCTGTCGCAGCGCCTGTCGTCCCTGGTGGAGACGAGCGTGGTTCCCGGGACCCTGGGCGGGATCGAGCGCTCCGTGCTGGGTCAACTCGCTACCCAATTCGGCGATGGCTGGGGCATGCAGGCCGGCGTCCGGCACAGCCAGTTCGGCGTGCCGCTGCCCGAGTCACTGAACGGCCGCGCCGGCCTTGGGCTGACTGCTTTGCCGCCGGCAAGCCTGGGACCCACCGTGGGCGCCGACCTTGGGACGGTAACCGTCGAGCGCTTCTGGGACCGCTATCGTGGAGCCTATACCGTGTCCTCTGCCCGCGCTGATGGCGGCGCTACCGCGACGAGCCACCGGCTGCAATTCAACTATTTCTATTCTTCGCAAAGCTCGGTAGGCCTGTCTTATACCACCGGCCGCTCCTTCGATTCCGCGGTCCCGCTGTACGGCATGACCCCGGCGGAAAGCAGCAATGTCGGGTTGGTAGGCGAGCACTGGTTCAGTCCATCCTGGGGCATCAACTACAACGCTCTGCTGGAAGACCGCGGCGTTGACGGTTTGAAACCCGAGATCCGGCTCGGCTTACGACTCCGCTTCTGATCCGCGGTCGGTCCGCCCCGCGTCATCCCTGTGCGCTGGCATCAGGGCGGGTGCGCTTGGCGCGCGGCGTGCCTTTGTGGTGAGCCGATCCTCGGCGTTGCGCAGCATTGCGGCGCCGCGTGGGCCTATACTAGCTACGTTGGTGCCGCCAGCCCGGGGAAGCAGACGCATTCGAAGTTCTGCGACGCACCGACGGGGTTGGCGCCTGCAACCTTGCTCTCACCTTTTGCTGCATGACAGATAACGATCCCATACTGCGACCGCTGACCCTTGCGGGGGGACAGCCGGACGAGCACGAGGTCGCGTACTCGGCTGATCCGTACGGTAACTGGACGCACCTCGATCCCACCTGGACCGCGTTGACCGGGCGTCCGGTCGAGGCTTCATTGACGCGGCCGATCGCCGACTTCATCCATCCGGAGGACCGTGAGCGCCATCTTGAAGCGTTCCAATCCCTGCTGCGCGGCGAGATCTATTCCTCGCGCCACCCAGCGCGCCTGGTACGCAGCGACGGTCTGTCCTGCTGGGTCGAGATCTTCGCCTATCCGACTCTGGACGCGCTCGGTCGGATCGATGGCATCACCGGGACCCTGGTCGACGTCACCGACAGGCGCAAGGGCATGCGCGCCCTGCGGGAGAGCGAGGCGCGGCTGCGCGCCATCAGCGAGGCATCGCCGCTTGGTTTGTTTGTCGTCGACGCCAGAGGCAATTGCATTTTCAGCAACGCCAACTTCCAAAAGCTCGCCGGGCTTGCACCCGACCAGGTCATCGGCGCCGGCTGGCGGGTTGCTCTGCATCCGGAAGATCGCGACCGGGTCATCAAGGCCTGGAACGCGGCCGCGCGCGCACACGCGCCCTTCAACTCGGAGCATCGCTACGAGCACACGGACGGCGCCGTCATTTGGAGCCGCTTGCACGCTGCGCCGATCCTGGACGGCAGCCATCTGCTCGGCTACGTGCAGGTGGTCGAGGACGTCACCACCGAGCGGCTTGCCGAAGCAGCGCTCCGGCGCAGTCGGGAGCGGCTTGAGTTGGCGCTGGAGGGCTCCGGCGATGCGCTGATCGACTGGGATGTGCCCACCGGTGAGATTTACGTGAGTGAGCAGTGGGGCCGGATCATCGGCGGCCCCGCCGCCCAGGCCGTCACCACCATCGAGCAGCTGCGCGCGTTGGTGCACGCAGACGACTTGGACGCGCTCGACTCGGCCCTGGAGGAAACGCTGTCGGGCGCGCGCCCGTTCCTGCGCATCGAGTACCGCACGCGCACGCCGCTGGGCAACTGGAAATGGATCGAGACTCACGCCCGCGTCGTGGAGCGCGCGGAGAACGGCTCGGCGCTGCGGGTCACCGGCACGAGTTCCGACATCACCGACCGCAAGGACGTCGAGCGCCGCCAAGCCGAGTTCGTGACGACCGTCAGCCACGAGCTGCGCACGCCACTCACCTCCATCCTGGGAGCGCTGGACGTCGTCCTGGACGAGCATGCTGCAGCCATCCCGCCGGAGGCGCGCAGGTTCCTCGACATCGCCTACCGCAATGCCGCGCGCCTGTCGGGTCTCGTGGACAGCATCCTGGACCTGGAACGGGTGGAGAAGGGCCTCCACGGCTTCCGGCACACCGCGGTCGGGGTGCGCGAATTCCTAGAGCGCGCGGTCGAGCTGAACAGCGCCTACGCCCTGAAGTACGGCGTTAAGCTGGCGATCCAGACTGCACCGCACGACGTCTACATGTGGGTCGACGCGGATCGTCTGCTGCAAGTGGTAACCAATCTGCTGTCCAACGCGGCGAAGTTCTCGCCTGCGGGAGAGTCGGTGGTCGTGGGCGCGGAGACGAGTGAGAGCCACGTACGCATTCTGGTTAAGGACCAGGGGCCGGGCATCGCGCCCGAGTTCCGCGGCCGCATCTTCCAGCGCTTCGCTCAGGCCGACAGCCTGGATCAACGCCGACGCAGCGGCAGCGGCCTGGGACTTTCCATTTCCAAGGCCTTGATCGAGCGTATGGCCGGCGAGATCGGCTTCGAGTCTGACCCCGGAGCGGGCGCAGTATTCTTCGTCACCGTGCCCCGCAGCTCCGGCGTCGCTGCGCCGCAGCGGGAGCAGCACGCGAGCGGCACGCGGTAGGGCGGGCCAGGCTCGCGCCGTACGCGTAGTTGGGTCAGGCGCGTACGAGCTCCCGCAACACGTTGCACCATGCGGCTGCGAGGTTCTCGCGGTTGTAGCCGCCCCCGCCGCAGGCGAGCAGACGGCCCGCCGCATACTCATCGGCCAAGTGACACAGGCTGCGCGCGGCCTGCGCGTGCACTTGCGGCGAATAGCGCAAGTGCGCGAGCGGGTCGCCTTCGAGCCCGTCGGCGCCGCACTGGAACAAGAAGAATTGCGGCTTGAACTCGCGCAGATGGGCCACTACACGCGCCCATGCGTGCGAAAACGCTTGATCGCCCGCGCCAGGGGGAAGCGGGATGTTGAGTTTGGTGCCCTGCGCTTTACCGCTCCCGGTCTCGTATGCGGCGCCGGTACCGGGATAGAGAAAACGTCCGTCCTCGTGGATGTCGGCGAAGATCAATTCGGGATCGCTCTCGTAAGCGTAGAACACGCCGTCGCCGTGGTGCACGTCGATGTCCACGTACGCCACACGCTGTACCGCGTACTCCCCGCGCAACGTGTCGACCACCACGCCCAGATCGTTGAAGACGCAGAAGCCCGCGGCAGCGTCTCGCCGCGCGTGGTGCAGGCCGCCGATCGGCTGAAATGCGCGCTGGCACTCACCGGTCATGATCCGCGAAAGCGCATCCAAACCGGAGCCCACGACAGTCGCGGCGGCTTCGTACATCCCGGGAAACACCGGCGTGTCCCCGTCGTCGAGGAACTCGATGCCGCGCACCTCGGCGTGCTCCACGCGTTCCACGTAATCCCTGGTATGGAAGCGCTCGATCTCGGCGCGCTTGGCGCGTCGTGGCGCCATGATCGAGACCTCCCTGTCCAGCCCGCGCGCGACTGCTTCGCTGAAGAACGCGCCCTGACGGTCGGCGCCCAGCGGATGCCCCTGCGGAAAGCCATAGCGTCCGAGCGCCTCGCCGCAATACAAGCATACGCGCCCGCCCATCTGCCCTCCCGATCTCCCGCCCGCCTCGGTAGCCAGCGCAAAGCCAGTGTGCGCCCCCGCAGCCACCGCCCCCGGCGTGATCCGCAGAAAACGGCGCCGTGACCCTGAGGCGAGCACGGCGTTAGCCCAGCGGGCTGCCGCACCTCCAGCACAACTGGAAGCTGCCCGGGTTCTCCTCGGCGCAGCCCGGGCAGCGTACTTCGGCGCATACGGCTGGCCCGCATTCGAAGGCCCGGACGATATCTCGGGCCCGAAGCAAGTCGCGGTCCCGCGCCACCCACACCTCCGGCCAGGCTTCGGTGAAGGGAAGCTGCCCGAGCCCGCCCTGTGCGTTCTCGTTGAACACGTGCGTCTCAATGCCGGCCTGGGCGAGCAGACCGCGCAGGATATGGGCATCCGGCAAGTTGGCGGCGCGGTACAGCTTTTTCACGAGGCGGCGGAACGAACAACCAAGGGCATCATCTTAGCTTAACTAGAACAGGTCGAGCTGCTGACGGGCCTGCGGGCGTTTGAAACGCGAGGTGTCGATGTCGACCCTGCGGCGCGTTTCCAGCCCAAGACGCCGGCAGGCATTCTCGAAGCGCTTGCGCAGCAGTTCGGCGAGCAACCCGGTACCGCGCAGGCGCGTGCCAAAATTGGGGTCATTCTCCTTTCCGCCGCGCAGCTGACGCACGCGGCTCATCACGTGTGCGGCCTTGAGCGGGTAGTGGTGATCGAGCCAGTCCTTGAACAGACCCTTCAGCTCCCAGGGCAGGCGCATGACGATGTAGCCGGCGCTCGCGGCGCCCGCCTCGGCCGCTGCCTCAAGCACCGACTCCATTGCGTCGTCGGTGAGAAACGGAACGATCGGCGCCACCATCACGCCGGTCGGCACGCCAGCCCGTGACAGACAGCCGATCGCGTCGAGGCGCCTGCGCGGCGCCGACGCGCGTGGTTCCATGCGCCGCGCGACGTCGTGGTCCAGCGTCGTGACCGAGACGTAGACTTGCGCCAGGCGCTTTTCTGCCATCGGCGCCAGCAGATCCAGGTCGCGTTCCACCAGGGCGTTCTTGGTGATGATGGCGACGGGGTGCTCGCACTGCGCGAGCACCTCGAGCACTTGGCGCGTTATGCGCCATTCGCGCTCGATGGGCTGGTAGGGGTCCGTGTTCGCACCGATCGTGATGCTTTCGCATCGGTAGCCGGGCTTCGCCAGGGCATCCCGCAGCAGTTCCGCCGCGTTGACTTTCGCGAATAGGCGAGTTTCGAAGTCCAGTCCCGGTGATAGATCCAGGTAGGCGTGGCTCGGCCTTGCGTAACAGTAAATACAGCCGTGCTCGCAGCCGCGGTAGGGGTTTATGGAGCTGGCGAACGGAATGTCGGGTGAGTCGTTGCGGCTGATGATGCTTTTTGCCCTCTCCGGCGTGACCGTCGTCTTGGGTCGCCCCGGCTCCTCTTCAAGCGCAGCG
The DNA here is from genome assembly GCA_035501675.1 of Burkholderiales bacterium. GTDB lineage: Bacteria > Pseudomonadota > Gammaproteobacteria > Burkholderiales > SHXO01 > SHXO01. Next base: position 19,512 of record DATJVW010000318.1, on the reverse strand, counting down.
CCCCAACCGTCGTCGAAAGCCTCGCGCTGCACCGATTCGAAGCGGCCCTCCAGGTTGAGTGTCGCGCCGCGCCCCTTGTACGCCGCGCCGTGATCGCCGATCACAGTCTTGAGTCCCATACTGTTAATCTATACAGTATAGGACGCCGTGTCTAGACCCGCGTTGTTTGAGACGCGCCGGCCTGATGCTGCCGCGCATGCCGGGTGCGGCCTTAAAGCCCCATCATCTTCATCGCCCCCTGGAACAGCGCGCTCCCCGGCGTTGCGAGTCGCTCCAAGATGGTGAAGTGGTTGTCCTCCGGGCAGGCAAGGTCGTCCTTGGCCACCGACTTCCACTTCTCCCGTATCAGTTTATTCTGGGCATGAAAGCCTTCCTGTTCCTTGCCACCGACGGCGGTATACAACGGCGCATCCGTGGGAGGCGTCATCAGCGCGGGGCTGACCCGTTTCGCTTCGTCCGGCGTCAGACGCGCGTCCACGTTTACCGAAGGGGTATGCACAATGGGCTCCAGGTCGTATACCCCGCTGATGGAAAGACCACCCTGTACCACCTTCTCGGGGAGGTCGGGAAAAAACCTGGGCCAGAGCGCCGCCAGGCACATGGCCGTGAGATGTCCGCCGGCGGAGTGCCCCGACACGAACAGTTTGCCAGAGGGGGCCGCGAAGTTGGTGCCGTTGCGGTAAAGCCAGGCGCAGGCCTGGAGCACCTGCAACACGATGTCTTGCACATGAACGGAGGGGGCAAGGGCGTAATTGACCAGGGCCACAGTAACGCCGCGCTCGACGAATGGCGGCGCAACGAGGGTGTGGTCGCTCTTGTCCAGCCCACGCCAGTAACCGCCGTGGATGAAAACCAATAGCGCCCGGCTTCGGCCCTTGGCGCGGAAGAGGTCCAGCTTCTCCATGGGGTGCGGCCCGTAGGGCGCGTCGAGATAGCCCGACAGGGCGCTGCGGGCGCGTTGTGATCTGCTACGCCAGCGTTCGAAGTAGTCGGCATACTCGGGAACAGCCAGGCGGGGGTTATAAGCGCCTTCGTAGTAAGCGGCATCCATTTTCACGGTATCGTGCTCCCGGGCTCGCCGATTCGTGCGGCGCCGACGATTGTATGACGGGGGTGTTGGCCGTCCGATCGGAAGCGGTGAGTCTAGCAGAGGCGTGCGTTGCACAGGGCGGCGCCGGCGCACAACGCGTTGCGTGCTTACCTCAGGAAGCCGCCCCGGTCGACCGAAGCTCCAGGCGTGCGTTGGTCGGGCGCTCGCAACACACGGTCAGCGCACCGGGCAAACCCGCGGCATCGACAGGGATCAGCGTGCCGAGGATACCGTTGCCTGCGGGGCGCCATCCTGGACCAGCGACAACGGGCCCGCGGGGCCGATTCCGGCTCGAAACTCCGGACGTGCGGACGGGGTGGGCTGCTCCAGCGGGAGCGGAGGCAGCGCGATCCCACCAAACAGCCGGTCGGCCGGTTGGCCATTGACCGTGACCTGCCCGCCGGTCAGTTCCGCTTCAATCGTGAAGCTTGTCCCGTTCGAGCGCAGGATGCCGTTGTCGGTCAAATTCTTTAGCTGCACTTCGGTGAGCTTGTCCGACAGTGTCTGGATGTTCTCCTCGGTGCTCTGCGCGCCCCGCTGCTGCAGGACGACCTCGACTTGCGGACGCGCTTTGCGTTGCAGCTGTGAGCGCAGCAGACCGGCTGCGATCTCCACGTTGGCCTTCGCCTTCAGCCGACTCAGCAACTCCGGCGAGAAGCGGGTGTCGGCGAGATTGCTGCCATCGAAGCTGACGGTCGCCTGCGCCGACATCGTGCCAGAAGGCGTCTCCACGCCCAGCTTTTTGAGCCGCATCACTGGAGAGCCGCGCAACAGCTGGGCCGCCAGATCCATCATCGTCTGCGTAGCCTGCTGGTCCTGCGCCGCGGGGTGCTCGGTATTGCCCAAGTCGTCCACGCATTTCGTCAAGGCCTTCTTGTCGATCTGGTCGAACTCCAGATCCAGCACGGCGTTAGAGAAGCTGTCCTCAGCCTGGCCCGCTTTGGCGGAGCTACCGGCCCCAACACGAAGCGCGTAGCCGAGCAATACGTTGTCACCCTTGTTGCGCTGGTAGGCGGCGCCCGATAGGTCCCTCAGCGCAACTTGCTCGCGCGGTCCGGAAAAGCGGAACTCGGCCAGGGCCAGCTTGGTCTCGCCTTGCCAGTCCGCGACCGTGCCATGCAGGTCCCAGCTGGCGTCGAACTGGAGCGCCTTGATACCACCCTGCGTATCTCCGCCTTCCACGCGGAGATGCGGCATCGTGGCGCTGGCCACCCAGTGCCGGTCCGCGCCCAGTGACATCGTGCCCTGCAGCCCACCCCAGCTCACCGTGGCGGCGGGGTCGTGCTGCGAGGGCTTGCTGAAAGCCGGCGAGTTGAGGGTGGTCTTGCCGCTGCCGTCGAAGCCGACTACCGTGTCGATCGTGAGCGCAGGTTGACCGCCGAAGTAATAGTCGAAAACGCCCTTAGCGGGTCCGGTCCACTGAGGCACCGAGCGCACACGCACCCAACCCACCCGTGGATCGGGCCACTGCGCGATGTCCTGGCGCACGTCGAGGTAGAGGCTCGGCTCCGCCTTGACAGTGAAGCGAACCACCGCGGAGGACGAGAGCCAGCCGCGATCGTAGTGCGTGACGGTCAGGTTCAGCGGGAACTGCGCTCTGCTTGACAGCTTGCTCACCTCGGCGCGCATCGTGCGTTCGTGCTGCACACCCAGGTACCAAGGCACTGCGCCGGCAGCGGCGGCCAAGATGCAGATCGGCGCTGCAACGAATACGACTTTGTTCATCTGAGATTTCCCTCTCTGAGTCGAGCGCTGGAGACGGTTCGATGCTCGGGCGCTTGGTTCCACTCGTTCCTAACCTTCTTGGCGGGGTTCTTTCGGTCACGCTCAATTCGCACTATTCGTGCCACCGTGTTTAGTTTCCTGCAACGTTTCTCTGTAGCCGAAAAGTTCCGCAGGGGCGCAATGTTAGACGGCTTTGTTAAGGACCCCTGGGAGGTTACGAGCGGCCGCTGCAACAGCGAAGTGCTACCATGCGCCCCACAGCGCGCCGCGCGAAGAATGCAGGCCTGCGGGAAGGTTCCACCATAATCCTAAGGACAGCCATGTTCGAATATTTCCCGATCAGCGGATCCGACTTCGATGGCGGCGCGCTCGTGACCGGCGCCGGCGGTTGCATCGGCAGCTGGGCGCTGGCACTACTGACCCGCGTCGGGATACCGGTCTCGGCATTCGACCTGACCGCCGACCAGCGACGGCCGAAGCTGTTGATGCCCGACGCACAGCTGTCCAAAATCCAATGGCTCACGGGCGACGTAGCCGATCCCGAGGCGCTGGTGAAGGCGCTCGAGACGAGCCGCGCGCGTGCCATCATCCATCTCGCCGCGCTGCAGGTGCCCTTCTGCAAAGCCGACCCCACGGCGGGCGCCAAGGTCAATGTGGTCGGCACAGTCAATGTGTTCGAAGCAGCACGCAAGCTCGGCATCAAACGCCTGGCCTACGCCAGCTCGATCGCTGCGCACGGCGCCATGGAAGGACACGCGGCCCGCGCTGCAGGGCAAGGCCGGGGCACCTTGCCGACGCTCTATGGCGCGTACAAGCAGTGCAACGAGCAGACCGCAAAGGTCTACTTTCAGGATTGGGGCGTGCCTAGCGTGGGCCTGCGTCCCGGCGTGGTGTACGGCATTGGACGCGACCAGGGCCTCACCTCGAAGACCACCGTTGCGATTCTGGCGGCGGCCGCCGGCAAGCCCTACACCGTACCGTTTCGAGGCCCGGTCTCTTGGCTGCATGCCGGTGAGGTAGCGAGCGCCTTCATCCGGGCCGTGGCCGAAGAGCGCAGCGGTGCGCCCGTGTTCGATATCAACGGCGTGCCCTCAACGGTGGAACGCTCGCTCGAAATGCTGGGCAGGATCGCGCCGGGCATGCAGGTGAGCTGTTCTGGCGATGCCCTGCCTTTCCCAATGGATCTGTCCGATGAGCCGGTGCATGCGCATCTGGGCAACTATGGGTCGGTCCCGCTCGAGGCCGGGATGAGGGGAACGTACGAGGCGTTCCGGTCGCTGCTGTCGAGGGGAATGATCAAGGCCGAGAGCATTGCGTAGAAGTGGGGAGCAGAATGATGCAACCGTTATGCTCTCCTCTCGCCTACGCAATGACGACCTTGGCCCTTTTCCTGGTTGGCTGTCAGACGCAACCGCCCCAGAAGGCCGCACCGGAGACGCTGGCGGCTGAAGCCACCGCTCTGGTCCCCGATTACACGGCGGCGTTGCAGTCCAACCCCAAGGACTACATTGCCTTCCTCAGGAACTGGTTCCAAGGCGTCACGCCGGAAATCGATTCGGCGGACATCGTGCGCTACAGCTTTGCAGCTCGCGACCAGACAGCCGAACTGGCCGCCGAGCGGGTGATCTCGGGGAGCGAGGCGTTCTGTACCCGCAACGCTGGCAAGATCACGAAGGACCCGCCGGCGCTCACTTGTGCGGCGCCCGACGGTAAGGCGATCGCGCGCCTTTCGGTCCAGGTGTTCGAGTCTTCAGCCCAGCAGCCTGGTACGCTGCAGTTCACCGGCGAATCGGCGGCCTGGATGTCGCGTGTGAGCGAGGCGCAGCTCGCCGACTACCGCCGCGTCATCGCCACGCTGTCGAGTAACGGTATCGGTGGCGGCGTGCTGCTGTCCTCGGGTGATGGCTTCGACGTGGTGCGGTTCGGACGATTGTCGGGACCCGATTTCTATGCCCTGAAGACCCCCAACCACGGGCTGATCTGGCTCGAAGACGTGGTCAGCGTGAAATGGAGCCCCGATGCCATCAGCATTGTCCAGCGCGACGGGGAACGGATAGAGGAAGCCGGGAAAGGCCTCTCGCCTGGTAACACCATCGTGCGGTTGCAGCCGACCGAGGACAATCAGCTCAAGGCCGATCCGCTCACCTACGACCAGCCCTTCCGCTTCGTCTACGTTGACCCCAAGAGCAAGCAGCCGCGTCAGGTGCGCGTGCGCGCCGAGGCACTGGTCCTAGAGGTCACCGTCGCGCGACCGCCCGCGAAGTACCGAGGCGGGCTGATCCAGACACGCTTTGATAAGAGGCAGGCCGAAGCCTTCCGTAGGTCGCTGGTGGACGAAGCGCGCAAGGCAGCCGCTACCACGGGCAAGAGGACCGACAGCCTGAACCTCGACGATGCGAAGCTGCGTGCAGATCTCGACCAGATCGGCCGCGTCGGCCCGTGTGCTCGAACTCAGTCCGAGGACCGCTTGCGCAGCGGAGACATCGCGTACACCGAGTATCTGGCATGCGTCGAGTATCGTCAGGAAGCCGAGACGCTCAAGTCGAACGGCGGCAAGCTGACCCCGGACGAGACCCCTCTGCTGTATCTCGGCCGGGCCGCGCGCGCCCCGTGGTACAACTTCAACGGCGTGCTCCGCTGAAGCTGCCGGCCGGCTGCTCCGAGATGCCCAAGATCGTATTCAGGAACGTCAAGGTCTTCGACGGCACGGGTGCATCGCCCTTCGCCGGACAGGTACTGGTGGACGGCAATCGCATCAAGGCCATCGCGCCCGCGGGCATCGCTCTGAGCGTGGAAGACGCACGCGTGGTCGAGGGTCACGGCGGGACGCTCATGCCGGGCCTAGTCGAATCGCATGCGCACCTGTCCTTCACCGACACGCGGGTCGGCACCGAGCTCGGGAACACCCCTCCCGAGGAGCATACGCTGCGCACCGCGGAGAACGCCCGCACGTTGCTGGAACACGGTTTTACCGGCTGCGTGAGCGCGGCGTCCGCCAAACCGCGTCTGGACGTCGCAGTGCGAGCAGCGATCGACAGCGGGGACATCCCTGGCCCCAGGTTGCTGACCGCCAGCCCCGAGCTGACCGTAACGAGCGGCCTCGGCGATGCGCGCCTGGGCCACATCTACCAGGAGTCCTTCGCGGTGGTACAGGATGGGCCTGACGGATTTCGCCGTTACGCGCGCGCGATGTGCCGCGAGGGCGTGGACACACTCAAGATCAATCCCTCCGGCGACACCCTGTTGCCCCGGGCGCGCTCCGCGCAGACCGTGATGACGGAGGCGGAGGTCGATGCGGTTTGCAGCGTGGCCCGCGCCCATGAGCGCCGTGTCGCCGCACACGCCCGCAGCGCCGAGTCGGTGAAGCTGTGCCTGCGCCATGGTGTGCAGATCATCTACCACGCCAACCTGGCGGACCAAGAGGCGCGCGACCTGCTCGAAGCGCGCAAGGCGACGGTGTTCGTCGCGCCCACCGTGGGCTGGACCGTGGCGATGCTCGAACGTGGTGCCGAGTTCGGGCGGGGAAGCGATCCGGCTGAGAAAGCGGTCCTTCAGCGCGAGCTGGAAGCCACGGTCGAAAACATGCGTGAGCTGAAACGGCGCGGTGTGCGCGTGTTGCCGGGCGGGGACTACGGCTTCGCCTGGAACCCCAATGGTACGAACGCCCGCGACCTCGAGCACTTCGTCAAGCTCCTAGGCTTCTCCCCGACGGAAGCGATCGTGGCGGCCACAAGGCTCGGGGCCGAAATGATGATGCTGGGCGCCGAGTTGGGACAGGTACGCCCGGGCTACCTCGCAGACTTGTTGTTGGTGGACGGCGATCCGCTCGCGGACGTGACGATCCTGCAGGACAAACGCCGCCTGCGGGCAGTCATGAAGGACGGGGTTCTGTACAAAGGGCCGTGATTCGTGGCTCGGCGTCGTTCGTCAAGCATGGGTTCCCAGGACTTTGATGTCCGTCTCCGGCACTCATCCAGGGCTGTCCGCTAGCCTGCGGGCGGCGGCGACGGGATCGGGGCCCACGGCAGGGCTGGCCGTGGACGTGCGCTGCGCGCGCAAGATCTACCCTAACGGGCTACGCGCGCTCGAGCCCATCGACCTGCAGGTGCGCCGGGGCGATTTTGCGACCCTGCTCGGCCCGTCCGGTTGCGGCAAGAGCACGCTGCTGCGGATGATAGGAGGCCTGAGTTCGCCGACAACGGGCAGCGTAGCCTTGTGGCCCGAGCCTGCGGCTGAAGCGACGGATCCTCGCGAGTCTGGCGACCCAGGCGGTGACCGCCGAGTGCCCAGCGCGGCGGACCGGAAGCTGGGGCTCGCCTTCGTGTTCCAGGCCCCTACGCTGATGCCCTGGGCCAGCGTCGAGCGCAACGTGCGGCTTCCGCTCGATTTGGCCGGCCACGAGGAGCGCGCGCCGGACAAAGTCGCCGCCGCGTTGGACATGGTCGCCCTGCGAGAATTTGCCGGAGTCTACCCGCGGGAATTGTCGGGCGGGATGCAGATGCGCGTATCCATCGCCCGGGCGTTGGTCACCGAACCGCGCCTGCTGCTGATGGACGAACCATTTGGCGCGCTGGATGAGATCACCCGCAACCGCCTCGATCGAGAAATCCGCGACCTGTGGGCGCGGCGCTCGCTCACTGTCGTGTTCGTCACGCACAGCATCTACGAAGCGGTGTTCCTGTCCACGCGCGTGCTGGTGATGTCGTCCCGGCCCGGGCGCATTGTGGGAGAGCTCGAGATCGGCGAACCACATCCGCGCACCGATGCATTTAGAGTGTCGGAGCGCTTCGCCCGCTCGTGCAAGCAGCTGTCCGACCTGCTCGCGAGCGCCAGCGCCGATGCCGTCGGCGCTCGCACGGAGGCTGTATGAGCAGCCGCGCGGCGCGCTGGCTCGCTCCCGCGGCGGTGGGCGTGGCCGTCTTGCTGTTGTGGGAAGGGCTCGTGCAGGCCTTCCATGTGCCCTTCTACCTCGTGCCTTCGCCGGTTCTGGTGCTCACGACTCTGGTGCACGACGCGGCACTGCTGTTCAGCGCGCTGCTGGTGACCCTGCGGATCACTGCGTTGGCTCTGCTGCTGGCGGTAGCGCTAGGGGTGAGCATCGCCTTTGTGTTCGTTCAAAGCCGCGCGGTCGAGGTGAGCCTGTTCCCGTACGCAGTCCTGGTTCAGGTGACGCCCATCGTGGCGATCGCCCCGCTCATCATCATCTGGGTCAAGGACCCCTTGGCCGCGCTGGTGGTCTGCGCCACCATCGTGGCCATCTTCCCCATCATCTCCAACACCACGCTGGGGCTGCGCAGCGTCGACCCGGGCTTAGCCGATCTGTTCCGACTCTATGGCGCGCGCCGCTGGCAAGTGCTGATCCGGCTGCGCATCCCCAGCGCTTTGCCTTACTTCTTCGCCGGCCTTAGAGTATCGGGCGGGCTCGCGTTGATCGGCGCAGTGGTGGCAGAGTTCGTGGCCGGCACCGGGGGCACGGCTTCGGGTCTGGCTTATCAGATCCTGCAGGCCGGGCTCCAGCTCAACATTCCGCGGTTGTTCGCGGCGCTGCTGCTGATCATGCTGGCGGGCGTGGCGATCTTTTTGCTCGTCTCGCTGGCTGCCCATTTTGCGCTCCGGCACTGGCACGAGAGCGAGCTTGCGCTCGAACGTTGATGCATTGAACTAACGCGATGTTCTTCGCGTCGTCGCGGTAAATCGGGGTTGCTTGGGGAGGAAAACATGAGCGGCAGAGCTTACAAGCGGTTGCTGGTGGCGTCGGCGATCGCGCTGGTGTCCGGCTGGGCAGCGGCGCAGCAGCCGACCAAATTGGTCTTTTACACCAACTGGTATGCGGAGGCAGAGCATGGCGGCTTCTATCAGGCCGTCGCCGAGGGCACCTACGCGCGGCACGGACTCGATGTCGAGGTCAAGATGGGAGGCCCTCAGATCAACGTCATGCAGTTGCTGCTAGCGGGGCAAGCCGATTTGATCATGGGCTACGACCTCCAGACCATCAAAGCGATCGAGCAGGGGCTTCCAGTGATCACCGTGGCCGCCACATTCCAGAAGGATCCGGCGGTGCTGATCGCGCACCCCGGCGTAGCAACCCTAGCGGAGCTCAAAAGCCGCACGCTGCTCATCGGCCAGGCGAGCGAGACGACGTTCTGGCCTTGGTTGAAGGCCAAATACGGCTTTACCGACGCGCAGAAGCGCCCCTACGCGTTCAGCGTGCAGCAGTTCCTCGTCGACCAGAACGTTGCGCAGCAGGGTTATCTCACGTCGGAGCCCTACACCATCGAGAAGGCCGGCATCAAGCCGACGGTATTCCTGCTTGCGGACAGCGGCTACCCGCCCTACGCCGAGACCATCGTAGTGACAACGCAGACGTTGCAGGACAAGCCCGACATCATCCTGCGGTTTGTGCAGGCTTCGGCAGAGGGATGGAGGAGCTACTTGAAGAACCCTGCGCCCGGCAACGCGCTGATCAACAAGGCGAACCCGGAGATGTCCTCGGAATTGCTCGCCTATGGCGTAGCCAAGATGAAGGCGTACGGGCTGGTCACCGGCGGCGACGCCAGGACGCTCGGTATTCTCGCCATGACGGACGTCCGCTGGAAGCAGACCTTCGATTTCATGGTCAGCGCCGGGCTGACTCGACCGGCGGTGGATTATCGAAAGGCGTATACGCTCCAGTTTGTGAAGGAGATCAAGGTGCTGCCTTGACTTGTCCGATTCGGAACGAGCCGGCAGAGTGGCGTAGAGGCGCGGCTACTCGACTACGCGCTGCAACGCACCGATCGCCAGCTCGATGGTGGCTTGTCGCAGTCCCCCGCCCTTTCTATACTCGCGGGGAAACCAGGATTGAATAACATACCCATAAACAGGAGGAAGACCGATGGGCGGTATTGCGACCGAATCCATTCGGGCCGCTGCCTTGGTCGGGCACGCTGGCTGCGGCAAGACACTGCTCACGGAAACGCTGCTGCACAAGGCCGGAGCGATCCCCGCGACCGGCACGATCGAGCGTGGCACGACCGTTTGCGACTTCGATGCGCTGGAGAAACAGCACCAGCACTCGCTCTATGCGACGCCGGTCCACTTCGAGCACGATGGCGCGCGCATCCACTTGATCGACACACCGGGCCTGCCGGATTTCGTCGGGCAGGCTATCAGCAGCCTGCAAGCGGTCGATACGGTCATCGTGGTGGTGAACGCGCAGACCGGCATCGAGCTCGCCACCACGCGCATGATGAACTGGGCCGCCAAGCGCGCCCTGTGCCGCATGGTCGTGGTGAACAAGATCGACGCTCCCGACCTGGACCTCGCCGGGCTTATGAACCGGATCCAGGACGCTTTCGGAAAGGAATGCCTGCCGATCAATCTGCCGGCGGCCGGCGGGTCGCGGGTGGTGGACTGCTTCTTCAACCCCGCCGGCGATTCGGACTTCTCCTCGGTAGCCGCGGCGCACAGTGCGATCATCGACCAGGTGGTGGAGGTGGACGAGAATCTGATGGCGGTCTACCTCGAGAAGGGTGAGGTGGCGCCCGACGAGTTGCACGCTCCGTTCGAGAAGGCGCTGCGCGACGGGCACCTCGTACCGATCTGCTTTACCTCTGCGCGCACGGGTGCGGGTGTGGCCGAGCTGCTGGACATCTGCGTGAAGCTGTTGCCCAATCCGCTGGAGGGCAACCCGCGGCCCTTCCTGAAGGGCGAGGGACAACAGGCCGAGGAGTTCCATGCTCAGCCGGACCCCGCTCAGCACGTCATCGCCCATGTCTTCAAGGTCAGCGTCGATCCGTTTGTGGGCAAGCTGGGCGTGTTCAAGGTGCACCAGGGCACGGTCAAGCGCGACCAGCAGCTGTTCGTCGCCGACTCGCGCAAACCGTTCAAGGTGAACCAACTCTACCTCCTGCGTGGCAAGGACCACATCGCCACCGACGCCTGCGTGCCCGGAGACATCGGCGCGCTGGCCAAGGTCGAGGAGATCGGCTTCGACAGCGTGCTGCACGACTCGCACGACGAGGACCACATCCACATCCGGCCCCTGGAGCTGCCCGCGCCCATCTATGGCGTCGCCATCGAGGCGATCAAGCGCGGCGACGAGCAGCGCCTGTGGGAGATCCTGCAGAAGCTCGCCTCGGAAGATCCCTGTCTCCAGGTCGAGCGCGTCGCCACCACCAACGAAACAGTGGTGCGCGGGCTGGGAGAACAGCAGGTACGCTGCATGCTGGAGCGCATGGGCAACCAGTACAAGCTGGAGGTGACCACCCACCCGCCGCGCATTGCGTATCGCGAGACCATCACCGCGCCGGCGGAAGGTCACAACCGACACAAGAAACAGACCGGCGGCGCCGGGCAATTCGGCGAGGTGTACCTGCGCATCGAGCCGCTGCCGCGCGGCAGCGGTTTCCAGTTCGTGGATGAAGTCAAGGGCGGGGCCATTCCCGGACAATACATCCCCGCCGTCGAGAAGGGGGTGTTGATGGTATTAGAGCACGGTGCGATCGCCGGCTATCCGCTGCAGGACGTCAAGGTGGTGGTGTACGACGGCAAAAGCCATCCGGTGGACTCGAAAGAGGTCGCATTCGTGGCCGCCGGCCGCAAGGCCTTTCTCGACGCAATCAACAAGGCGCGCCCCATCGTCCTCGAGCCCATCGTCAACATCCACGTGAGCGTGCCGGAGAACTGCATCGGTGACATCGCAGGCGATCTCTCATCCAAGCGCGGCCAGGTCAGCGGGACGCAGCCTCTCGGCGGCGGTCTCGTAAGCATCGCGGGTCAAGTACCGCTGTCCGAGCTGAACGGCTACCAGTCGCGACTCAGATCCCTCACCGGGGGCCAAGGTTCGTTCAGCATGGAGCTGTCTCACTATGAGGCCGTGCCCCCGCCGATTCAGCAGCAGCTCGCGTCGCAGCACAAGGTGCATCCAGAGGATTAGGCTCGAGCCCCGACAAGTCCCAGTGGGTTGATGTGCTGCCCCACAGGTGTCATTGAATTGGGGGCGCTGCAGAACCTAGCCCGGATATTTCATGAAGACGCCCCCGGACATGACGCATGCGCTGATGCGTAAGCGATGCAGCCGATCCGAGCCGGGTACGCTTTGTACCAGCGGGCTACTCGGGCGCTGGCGGGCGCTTTCCGGCCATTTGCGCCATGCCCGTCTTGCCAATAGGCTTGGGCTTTGGCTGCGACGGTCGAGCCGCAACTGGCTCGCAAACCGGCTCGTTGTGCCGCCCGGCCCACGGCGAGGGGGTATCTTTTGGGGCGGGGACGGGCGGCGGCGGGCTGCTCCCGCAAACGGCCGCAAGCGGTAACGTGTCGCAGCCCGACCCCGAGTCCCTCATGAAATATCCGGGCTAGGCGTCACGCGCCTGGTTTGAGCCCATGGTGATGATGAAGTCCCCCGTCGTACTCGTCGCCTTTGCGCTCCTCTTGCTGTGCGCGCCTGGAGCACGCGCGTTCCCCGAGCTGGGCCAACCGGCGCCGCAGCTCAGAGGAACGCTGTTCTCCGGGGCTGCTTTCGACCTCGGGCAGATGCGGGGCCAGGTGGTGCTCGTGAACTTCTACTCCAGCTACTGCAAATTCTGCGCATACGAAATCGGCAACCTCGAATCCTTCTACGAAGCGCATCGGGGTGAGGGTTTCGAGGTGATCGCCCTGGGCGTAGACGAGATATCGGATCGCGAGCGCGTGGCGCGGATGCTCGCCATCTACAACCTGCCGGGAGCAATGGCGGATGAGCTGCAGGCGAATGGCTTTGGCCGCCGCTATCCCACGCCTACGGCATTTGTCGTCGATCGAAACGGCGTGCTGCGCTACAGGCAGTGGGGCGCCAAGTCGCCGGGCTTCTACCGCGAGGTCGTCTTGCCGCTGCTGCGCGAAGAGCGTTGAGTCTCGCCGCGGTCAAGGACGATCCGCCGCTGCGAGCAACCGGGCAGCGATAGACTCCCACTCGTCTTCGAGCGACGTCTTGCACGGGGGTGTCCCGGCGTGCCGGTACCAATACCCCGCGTTGGACGGATCGCCTTCCTTGCGGTGCAGGTAGGCGTGCACCCAGGCGGCATCCCGACCCTCCTCGTCCTGAACCATCTGATGGGCGCGGTTCCAATCGCCCTTGGCATCGTGCCACAGCGCGCGCAGTAAGCTGCTCAGGCCGTCTGGCGGGGCAGTACCGCTCAGAGAGGCACGAAAAGCCGCAAGGTCCACGCCCGACATCCCTCGTGCTCGACTGACGCAGCGCCCAGCGCTAGGCCCTCGTCGCGGCGTCGCCGCCGCGGGCCGCAGGCTCGTGGTCCAGATCCAGTTGGCGCCCCGCCTCCACCGCCCGCAGGTGTTCGCGGATCGCCACCAGGGCCTCCACTGCAGAGGCGAAGCGCTCCTCCGGACGCTTGGCCATGAGCTTGTCCAGAAGAGGCTGCAGGCGGTCGAATCGCGGCGGCAGGCGCGGCACAGGCGCGTAGATGTGCTTGTTCAGCAGTGTGGGCGCGTCCTCGCCCGCGTAGGGCCGCTCCGCGGTCAGCATCTCGTAGAGCAGCACGCCGAGGCTGTAGAGGTCGCAACGCTGGTCCACCTTCTTGCCTAGGGCCTGCTCCGGGCTGAGGTAGAGCGGCGTCCCCAGACCCTCCCCCTGCCGGGTGCGTTCGAAGCTCGAGGCGAGGTTCTTGGCAATGCCGAAGTCAGCCAGCACCAGAGTACCATCCTCACGCAGCATCAGGTTGTCGGGCTTGAGATCGCGGTGGACGATGCCATGTCCGTGGATCGCCACCAACGCCTCGGCGACTTGGTGCAGGTAAGCCAGCGCCAGCGCCGCAGGCAGAGGTTCGCTCATACGCTGGCGCAGGTCGCCGCCTGGAAAGTACTCCATCACGATGTACGCGTGGGTTTCGGTTTGGCCATGACCGTAGATCGTGGCCACGTTCCGATGGCGGTACTGAGAGATGATGTCGTGCTCCTGCACGAAGCGTTGCAACAGGTCGAAGCCGCCCTCGTTGATGTTGAGCACCTTGAGCACGCGCACCGCCCCGGTGGGCTCGTATTCCGCCAGGAAAGCGCGCGACACCCCGCCCTGCCCCAGCCGCCGCACCAGCCGATAGCCGGGGACCTTGATCGGCGCGTCGGACGGGCGTAGCGGCGTGAAGTCCGCGGTGGTACGCAGCCTGTGCGGCTCGGCCAGCACTTGGTCGCGCACGCGCACGATGATAGAGGCGTTCTTGGCCACCGCCTCTTTGATGGTCTCATAGGTCTGCAGCGCGCGCGTCTCCGCGTCCTGGCGCGGCCGCAAGCCGGTGATTTCGGTGATATCGACCGGCGCGGCGCGCCCGCGAATCAGCAGCGAGCCGCGCTTGCCGGGGATGAAGCGGGGCCCGGCTTGCTCGAGCGTGTCCAGTGTGGTGACCACACTGGCGCCGAGCTTCTTGGTCTGCTCCTCCAGGCGTGAGGCCACGTTGACTGTATCCCCGATGATGGTGGTGTCGATGCCTGCCCCGGTGTTCACTCGCACCACCATCACGTCGCCGGTGTGCACGCCGATACCGACCGCAAATTCGGGCAATCGGCGCTCTGGAAAGCGCCGCGAAAGCCAGCTGTTAAAGCGCTGCGCCATGACGACGTGGAACATGGCAGCACGCAGCGCCCGCTCCGCATGATCGCGCGGGTTGGGCGGGGCCGGCTCGAACATGGCCAGTACCCCATCGCCGAGCAGCTTCACGATCCAGCCCCGTTGGTGGACGATGGGCTCGCACGCGCGCACGAAGTAGGCGCTCAGAACGTCGGCCACCTCGGCCGTGGACAACAGCTCAGCCAGGGTCGAGAAGCCACGGATGTCGGAGAACAGAACCGTGCCGTAACGGGCCTCCTGCGGCGCGCCCTCCGCGGGCAAGGGGTCGGCCACTGCGCGGGCGGTAAGGCCGGCGGTCGACGTCATGGCCGAGGCGGAGCGCGGCGACAGCGCGGCAGAATCGGCGACCGGACTGGGCGCGGGCGACAGGGCCTCGCCAGCGGCGACCGCGCCTGGTGGGTGATGCAGGCGCCCGCCTCGCGGGTCACCGGCGGCGCCAGGTAATCGTCGGCGCGCGGGTCGCGGCCGGGGTATATGGGCTGACGCCGATTCTTCGGGCAGAGGAGGACCACGGGGGTCGCCGCGGTGAGCGGGCCGGCGCGAATGGCCCCGAGGAGCTTGCCCAAGTCCATGCCAGGCTTCCCGGCGCCCGCAAGGATCAGGTCCGGGCGAACCGACGCCGCTAGCCGCAGGCCTGCGATGGCGTCATCTGCCGGGAAGACCTCATAACCGACCGTCTCGAGGTGAAGGCGGACGAAGTCCCGCGATGACACCTCGTTGTTGATAATGAGAATTCGGGCCACTGGACGCCTTGGGGTCATGGTACCCGCACGCTGCCGGAGGGCCGACCATACCTTCGGGTGCACCCGGCCGGCGTGCGCCACCAGACCGAAGATAGGCGAAAAACAGGCTGCAGTCGACCGTTTTGGGGGTTTCGGCGGTTGGGAGCCGAATTGAGACGAAGTGCCGGCCAAGTCCAGCCCATCTTTGGTACGCTGTCACCTGCAACCACTCTCCTAGCGACGAGGCGACAATGGCCGAGAGGCAAGACCAGCGCCTGCCGGAACCGAAGATGGATCCTGCAGGCCTTTACCGCGAAGAGGTCATCACTGACCGCAAGGTAGGTACGATCCGGGTGCTGACCCCGCTCAAAAGCGACGGCTCGCCGGACTCGGGCCGAAAATCCGTGTACGTAGGCGAAGCCCAGATCTACACCACCATGGGCGCGTTGCCCCTGAGCTTCGAGATCGATGCCGGTTCTTTGCCGGAGGCGGTGGTGAAATATGCGCCCGCTGCAAAGCTCGCAGTAGAGCAAGCCGTGCGGGAGCTTGAAGAGATGCGCCGGCAGGCGGCCTCCTCCATCGTGATCCCGAAGGGCGGCCTGGGCGGTCTTCCGCCCGGCGGCTTGGGCGGCGGCGGGAAGATCCAGCTTCCCTAGAAGCTATTTCGAGGTCCCGCGCGCCCATTCGGGCCTATGCGCCAGGCGGGTTAGCCGCTTCGGCTGCACGTTCCGAGTCCACGCAGCCCGTCGCGGAATTCTGCGCCAACTCGGCAAAAGGATCGGCAGCGAGGTCCCTGACGGTCAGGCTTCCTACGGACGCGCTAAGCGCATGCTCCAAGCGTCTCAGGATCTGGTCCACCGGTTCGGAAACGGGAAGCCCAGCGGGATTCAGGAAGCGGTCTTCCCCGGCCGAGCGGACGGCGTCCAGCAGGTGCCGCACCGAGATCGCGCCGAGATCGCGCGCCGGGAGATATCCCGGAGGATCGTCCTTGCTCTCGACCAGTAGTTTCGCTTGTTCCAGGGCATCAAGCACCACGTCAACAGCGTGCATCGGCACACCAAGCCCCTGGGTCAACTGGCGCATGGTCCAAGCCGGGCGTCCGGCCAAGTAGTGCCCGCCGATCAGACTCATGATCACCAGCGCTAGGCGCTCGCGCATGCGGTTGCTCAGGTGCGGCTCTCCGCCCTCCGCGACCACGTATTCGGGATGCTGCTGATAGAACGCGACACTGGCTCCGAACAGCAGGATCAGCCAGCTGAGGTAGAGCCAGATGAGGAACAGGATCAAGATCGCGAAGCTAGAGTAGATGGCCGAATACTGGGTCGAGCTCGCGACGACCAGCGCGAACGCGATTCCGGCGGATTGCCAAAGCACGCCGCCGACGATCGCGCCGACCAGCGCCGGCCGGGGCTCAACGCGCGTATTGGGAATGAACATGTAGATGAACGTGAAGGCGGCGACCACGAGCAGATAAGGCATCAGTCTGCCGAACCCATACGCCAGCACCCCCAGCGGCTCGAGCGCCAGAATGTCGCGTACGATCCCGGCATTCATGGCGGAGGCCGTCATCCCGATGGCGGCGAACAGCAGGATCGGACCGACCAGCAGCACGCTCAGGTAGCGGCTGAAACGCTCGCTCAGGCTGCGCGGTTGCGAGATGTGCCAGATGTGGTTGAACGACTCCTCGATCTTCTGGATGAGCGACACCGCCGTATAGAGCAGCAGCGCAAGGCCAACGGAGCCGAGCACACCCACGTTCATGTTCTGGATAAATTCGATGATCTGGTGGCTGACTTCGTCTCCTTTCTCGCCGAGCGGCGCGAGAAATTTCCTGAGCATCGGCTCAGCCTGGTTGTGGACGCCGAAAGCCTTGAGCACCGAGAAGCTCAATGCCAGAAGCGGAACGATGGACAGCAGGGTGGTGTAGACGAGGCTCATGGCCCGCAGGGTGAGCTGTCCCTGCACCAAGTCGCGCGCGAGCACGATGCTGAGGCGCAGCGCTCGCGTCTCCCATGCCGGAGACGCGCCTGGCCGATTGCGCCAGATCGCCTTCTCGATCCTACTGAGTAGAAGTCCCGGTTCCCAGCCCACTGCCTCATGCCCTCCGGGTGGATGAAACGGCAGCTCGCGCCAGCTGATGACGTTCTCCGGCTGAATCCAGCGCGCGGTGGGTCGCGATTCGTCTAAAGCCTGCCCGAGGAGAATGCCGCAAGATTGTAAGCGCTGAGCCCGCGGGGGAAAAGGGCAGCCGGCGCGCTTCGAACCGCGTTGCGCTGTCGGTGGTCTTCTGCCCGCAACAGTTCCGGAGTGAACCGCATCGACTGATGGGCATGCGGCAGCGGCCGTGCACCGACGCTGGACGGACTCATCGAGGGCCAGAGGGAGCCTGCCACTCCCGCCACCCTCTGAGCAACGGAAAGTAGAGTCCCAGCCGTGTCCGGCGCGACTCGATACGCGCGAGCAACGCCGCGTAGCGTTCGAGTTGCGCGCGGTAACGATCAAGCTCTCTGTCGAGGAACGCGTCGAGCGCGGCGCCCTCGTGCGCGCCGGTCTTGTAGTCCACAATCCAGCGCACGCCGTCCTTATCGACAAACGTACGGTCCAGGGAAACATTCACGAACCCCCCGTCCAGCTCGCTCGTCAGGCGGTACTCGGAACGCGCCTCCCGATGTTCGCGACTCAGTATCCAGCGACCGCGGGGGTCGCGCAGCACGCCGTTCAACGCCTGCTGAACACGCGCGAGCGCCGGCTCCAGCTCGACCGAGGGCACGCCCTGCTGCTTCAGCGCGAGGCGCACAACGGCGTCGATCGCATCCACGCGGCGCTCGTCCCAGGCCTCGAGGCCGTCCTCGGCAATACGCTGCAGGAACAGGTGCACGACAGTGCCTACATGGCGCGCAGTCTGGCCCGCCCAGGAGAACTCGACGGCGGTGTCGTGCGCCTGTTCGTCGCGCGGCACAGCCTGCCAGCGCACGGGCGGAGCTGACGCCGGCGGCTCCCAATCCAGCGCGAGACGGCGCAGCGGGTAGCGCATCGGGTCCGGCACCGCGCGCGCTACGGTGTTTGCCGACGACCCGCGCGCTGTCAGCGTCGCTCGCTCGAAGTCTGCCTGCAACGCAGGCCAGAGCTTGGCCAGCAACGCGTTGCCCGCGGGTCTTCGCACCGCGACTTCGCTCGACCCAGTCTGGTCCACTTCGACCTGAGCCACCAGATGCAGCCGCCTGCGTGCGCGGGTCGCCGCCACGTACAACAACCGCCGGTCCTCATGCTCCTGGCATTGCCTCAACAGACGGGTGACGCTGGCATACACCGGATCGCCTTCGTCACCGCGCGCGGCTATGGCGGCGAGCAGCAGGTCGCTGCGATCACGCCCGCGCGGCCGCTCGATCCAGCGCAACAGCTCCGGATCGTCCGTGCGAGCGCCGTAACCCAACCCGGGCAGGATGACGGTGTCGAACTCCAGCCCTTTGGCCTTGTGGATCGTCATCACCTGCAACGTGTCGGGCGCCGACGCGTCGGGCAGCGCATACAAATTGGCGAGCTCATCCTCCAGGGCACCCAGGTCTTCAAGATCTGCGCCCCGCTCCACCCGCTCGACCAGGTCCAGGTAGACCTGCACGTCGTCCAGGTCGGTGCGCTCCTGCACGGTGGCGGGTCCGCCGAGACGCAGCCACGCGCCCTCGATGCGGCGGCGCAGGCCCCCGCGCGCTCGGTGCTCTACGATTGGCGCGAGCGCTTCCACGGTTCGCGTCAGCCGCGCCTGCCCGTCGGCGCTGAGGCGGCCGATCACATCGGCGTCCGTCATCCGCGTCCATGGCACGCCATCGCGCGCCTCCCCCACGAGGACCTCCAGATCGAGCAGCGCAAGGCCACACCAGGGTGCGCGCAGGACGGACAGCCACGCGGCGCGGTCGGCCGGGTGCAGCAAAGCCCGCGTAAGGGCATGGACGTCCTGCACCGCAGGGCGATGAGCCAGGGTCTCGATGTCGATGGCGCGGTAACGCAGGTTCGCGTCCTTGAGCGCGGGGACGATGTGGCTCAAATGGCCGCGGCTGCGCACGAGAATGGCGATCTGCTGCGTAGCGTCTTCGGCAAGCGTGGAACGCACGAGCTCGACCACGCGCTGTGCCTCGGCCTCGCGCCCTCCGCACACGCCGTGGACCGTCACCGGCTCTCCGGGGTGCGCGGGGTACGCGGCGATCGAGGGCGCAAAAGGCACCGCCCCGCCGGCTAAATCCTCGCGCGCTGGCAGGACCCGCTGAAACACGCGGTTGACCCAGTCCACGATTCCCGACTGCGAGCGGAAATTGAGCGCGAGCGTCAGAGGATCCAAGCGGACACCGCCGATGCCTTCGCGACGCGCCTGCAGGAACAGCCCC
>DATJVW010000317.1:0-7615 GCA_035501675.1 Burkholderiales bacterium | reverse complement strand
GGTCTGCCATCGCCCCTGAGAGAGCTCGTAATCGAATGCCGCGTTTTCTGATAACGCTGGGCGCCGTCCTCATTGCCGCCGGGCTGCTGTGGCCGTGGATCGGCAAGCTGGGCCTGGGCCGCCTGCCGGGCGACATCCGGTTCGAGAAGGACGGCTTCGGCTTCTACTTCCCGCTCACCACGGGGCTGATCATCTCGGCCGTGGTGACGTTGATTCTTTGGATCTTGCGCAAGTAGATATCAAGCCAGCCGCATCTTGCGCCGGCTGGTCTGGGAACTCAGGACCCCGGTGCATTCCTCCGGGGTGAGCGGCCGGCTGAACAGGAAGCCCTGCGCCTCGTCGCAGCCATGCCGCTGGAGGAAGTCAAGCTGCTCGGGCGTCTCCACGCCCTCGGCGACGGTGCGCAGCCCGAGATTGTGGGTCAACCCGATGATGGCGCTGGTGATGGCTTCGTCGTCCTTGTCGGAGGTGATGTCGCGGACAAACGACTGGTCGATCTTGATCCTGTCGATGGGGAAGCGCTTGAGGTACGACAGGCTCGAGTAGCCGGTTCCAAAGTCGTCGATCGCCAGCTCGAGCCCCAGTGACTTGAGCTGCTGCAGCGAGTCGGTCACCCGCTCGGCGTCCTGCATGATCACGCTCTCGGTCACCTCCAACACGAGCCAGCGCGAGTTCAGCCCGGCTTCCCTCAGCGCGGCCTGCACCGTGAGCGGGAAGCCCGCGTTGCGGAACTGCAGCGCCGAGATGTTGACCGCCACTCGGACCGGCGGCAATCCCTGGCTCTGCCACGCCCGGTTCTGCCGGCAGGCCTCTCGCAGCACCCACTCGCCCACGGGCAGGATCAGCCCGGTATCTTCGGCGAAGAGCATGAAGCGGCCGGGCGGAAGGAGCCCGAGATCGGGATGCTCCCAGCGGATCAGCGCTTCAACCCCGACGATCCGGCCGGTGCGCACGTCGTACTGCGGCTGGTAATGCAGGCGCAGCTCTTCGCGATCGATGGCGCGGCGCAGGCTGCGCTCGAGCGAGAGGCGCTCCAGCGCCCGCGTGTTCATATCCTGGGTGAAGAACTGGTAGTTGTTGCGGCCCGACTCCTTGGCGTGGTACATAGCCGCGTCGGCGTTCTTGAGCAAGGTCTCGACGTCACGCCCGTCGTTCGGGTACACGCTGATGCCGACGCTCGGTGTGGTCACCAGCTCGTGCCCGTCGATCGAGTAGGGATGGGACACGGCATCGAGCACTTTCTGTGCGGTGCGCGCGACATCGGCTGCGTCGGCCATGTCCGGGATCAGGATCACGAACTCGTCTCCGCCCAGGCGACTGACCGTGTCGCTGGCGCGCATGCTGCCGCGCAGCCGCCACGCCACTTCCTGGAGCAGCTTGTCGCCCACGGTGTGCCCGAGCGAGTCGTTCACGTTCTTGAAGCGGTCCAGGTCCAGGAACATCACCGCCACCTGCGTGCGATTGCGCTCGGCCAGGGAGATGGCCTGGGTGATGCGGTCGTTGAGCAGCACCCGGTTCGGCAGATCGGTCAGGAAGTCGTGGTGCGCGAGGTGCTGCACCCGCTCCTCGCGCGCCTTGCGCTCGGAGACATCGGAAAAGATCTCGATGTAGTTGACGGGCCGTCCGCTGGAGTCGCGCACCACGCTCACGGTCAGCCACTTGGGATATACGTCGCCGTTGCGGCGCCGGTCCCATACCTCGCCCTGCCAGTAGCCCTCCTCCCATACCCGGGCCCAGATCTCGCGATCGCGCTCCTGACTGCGTATTCCGGGGCTGAGGCTGTAGGGGGTCTGGCCCACCGCCTCCTCGGCGCTGTATCCCGTGACCGTCGTGAAAGCCGGATTCACCGACACGATGCGCATGTCGCTGTCGGTGATCACGATGGCCTCGCCGCTGCTCTGGAACACCTCACCGGCCAGACGCAGCTGCTCCTCGGCCCGCTTGCGGTTGGTGATGTCGAACAAGAACCCTTGCAGCGACGCTTGACCGCCCTCGTCCGCCACGACGCTGAAGATGTCCCGCAGCCAGACCGTACGCCCATCGGCAGTCGACATGCGGTATTCCAGCTCGGTCTCGCGCCCCTGCTCGAGCGCCAGCTTGGCCTTGCTCAGCACCCAGCCGCGGTCCTCGGGGTGCATGCGGTCGAGCCAGAACCCGTCCCTGTACCACTCCTGCAGGGCATAGCCCAGCGCCTTCACCGCCTGCGGCCCGACGTAGGTGAAGCGCAGGGTGTCCGGGTCCGCCGACCACGGAATGACATCGGTGCTCTCGACCAACTGACGGAACCTGCGCTCGCTGTGGCGTAGCGCTTCTTCCGCCTGCTTGCGCTCGGTGATGTCCTGCATGGTGCCGACCAGGCGTAGAGGCCGAGCGTCGGTGTCGCGTACGACCTCCGCCCGCTCATGCACATAGCGGATGGAGCCGTCGGGGAGCTGGATGCGGTGATCGATCGAGTACGATCGCCGACCAGCGACCGCATCCTCGAACACGGCGAGCAGCCGCGGCCGGTCGTCGAGGTGGACCAGCTCGAGCCAGCTTGCGCGCCCGAGCACGAAGCGCTGGGGATCCTGCCCCGTGATGCGGTACATCTGCTCCGACCAGGCCAGCGCCTCGTGCACGAGGTCCAGCTCCCAGCTTCCGACGTTGCCCACCTGTTGCGCCAGCCGCAGGCCCTCCTCGCGGCTGCGCAGCGCCTGGTCGGCCTGCTTCTGCTGAGTGAGGTCGCGCATGATCGTGGACAGGTACTCCACCTCCCCGGCCTTCGACCGGTGCGCGATCAGCGTTTGCGATACCGGCACCTCGACGCCGTCGTGGCGCAAGAGGACGGTCTCTCCGATCCAGAGCCCGGAGCCTATCGCGGTGGGGATGCCGGTACCCATCAGCAGGTCCAGCGCGCCCCGGGGCTGGAACTCCGACATGTGCCGCTGCTGCACCTCCTGGTCCGGCGCGATGCCGAACAAGCGCCGCGCCGCACCGTTCAGATACAGCACGTTGCCCTGCAGGTCCGCCGAGCCGATGAAATCACTTGCCTCGTCGAGGATGGCCTGCGTCCGCCGCCGTTCGCTCTCGGCCTGCAGCCGTTCCAGCTCGGCGCCGGCCCGGGCAGCGAAGATGCTCAGGATGGTTTGCCCCACAGCAGACTGGCGCAGCGGTTCGTCGTGCATGACCACCAGCACCCCCAGCGCGCGGCCCGAGGCCGCGGTCAGGCGCACACCCAGATAGCTCTGGACACCCATCTCCGCCAACAGATGGGCAGACGCAAACTGCCGCTGCACGTCGCGCGGGATGAAGCACACGCCCGCTGCCAGCGCATCCTCGGACGGTGTACCCGCGAGCGGGTAGTCGAAGTTGTCGACGATCCGCCCGGCGGCGCAGACCGCGACGGTCTTGACGCGCTCGGGACTGCTTCCCGCGAGCTCCCCGACAAACGCGTAGCGTGCATTGAGCGCGCTGGCCAACTCGACCACGAGCGAACGGAAGAACTGCTCGCCGAGCGCGGCCGAAGTTCCCTTCACGATCGCCTGCACGGTCTGTTCCGCGTGGCGGCGCATCGTCACGTCCCGGACGAAGACCGAGGCCCCGACGACCTCGCCCTGGGCGTCCAGGATCGGGTTATAGCGTTCGTCCAGATAGCGGACATCGCCCCCGGGAGAGCGGAACACGCTCTCCGCGCGTTGCCGCTCGCCCTTGAGCACCCGCGCCAGAATGCGGCGTACCCTGGCTTGCCGCTCCGGAGCCACCAGGCACACGCCGTCCATCCCGACCGCCGGCTCGAAACCGAGGTATTTCTGCACCGCCGCGCGCAACGCCTCGTTCACCATCGTGATGCGCAGATCGCGATCGACCGCAGCGATGCCGTCGTCGGTCGTGTTGATGGTCGCGGAGAACAGCGCCTGGCTGCGCCTGGCGCTTTCCTCGGCGCGCCGCTGATCGGTCATGTCGAGGTTGATGCCTGTGACGCGGACGACCCGTCCGTCCGTGTCCTTCTGGGCGCGGCCATATGCCTTCACGTGGCGCACCTCTCCGCCTGGCCACAGGATGCGAAACTCGGTGTCGTAGGTGGTGCCGTCCTGGACCGTCCGCTCGATATCGGCCAGCGCCTGCACCCGATCGTCGCGATGCAGCGTAGAGGCCCACGCCTCGAAGGTGCTGACAAAGCTCTCCTTGGACACGCCGTAGATCCGGTGCATCGCCGCGTCCCACTCGAGCACGTTGCGCCGCACGTCCCAATCCCAGATGCCGAGGTTGGCCGACTGGGTGGCGAGCAACAGGCGCTGCGACATGCGTTCGAACTGGCCCTGCGCCGCCCGCCGCTCGGTGATGTCCTGGATCATCAGCAGCACCCGCTTGTGCCCGTCGGTCTCGACGATCTGCGCCGAAAACAGGCCGAAGCCCAGCTCGCCGGACAGCCGCCGGAACGGCGCTTCGCGCTGGCGCAAGGTGCCTTTGTCCGCGAGCTCCCGCAAACCTTCGGCGCGGCGCTGCGCATCGCGCCAGAACCCGATCTCCACCGAAGTCTTACCCAGAGTTTCCTCGCGTGTGCGGCCAACCAGATCGAAGAAAGCCTGGTTGCCATCCAGCGCAACGCCCTCTTCCAGGGTGAAGATCGCGGTGGGGACCGGGCTGTTGCGGAAAATGGCCTGAAAGCGCGCTTCGCTGCGCTCGATCCGAGTGAGCTGCCGCAGCAGCAGGCCGAACAGCAGCGTGATGAACAGCAGGGCAAGTCCGCTGAACGCGGCCTTCTTCGAGGACTCCTCGCGCCAGCCGGCAAGCACGCTGTCCAACGGAACGCCGACAGTCACTGTCACGGGGAAAGCCGGCAGACGCGTGTAGGCATAGAGGCGCTCCACGCCA
Organism: Burkholderiales bacterium; assembly: GCA_035501675.1. Taxonomy (GTDB): domain Bacteria; phylum Pseudomonadota; class Gammaproteobacteria; order Burkholderiales; family SHXO01; genus SHXO01. The sequence goes on along the minus strand of DATJVW010000317.1, from coordinate 2,761 downwards.
TCCAGCGCGCTGACCGCCTGCAAGGCACCGTTGGCGCCGTTCTTGGCTTGGTGCACCGGCGTACTCGACGTGTCCGCGCCGAAGGCACGCTCTAGATACGGGTGACGGAACAGGATCCGGCCATCGATACGCGCGACGCAGAACACTGCGCGCGGGTCGAGCTCGAGGTGTTGAAACGCCTCGCGCAGCTGGCGCGTATCGATGGTCGCCACCAGCACGCCGCTGAAGCTACCGTCCGCGGCGTTGATCGGGCGCGCGACGGGAATCAGCCACGTGCCTTTCCGGGGCTCGGGCACTCCGATAAAGCTCGGCAGCTCCCGATGGTCGCGCAGCGCCACGAACAAATCGCGCTGCTCGATGGCCGCGGGCGCGCTGCTCGGGACGTTGCTGGAAGCCACCAGGCGACCGCGCGCGTCGTAGAGGTCCAGGGAGTAGAGGTCGGGACCCACGACCTGGCGTAGATTCAGTAGGCTGGACAACGCATCCGCGTCGGAGCGGGCCGGAAGGTCCCGCCTCAAGCCGCTCGTCTTAATCAGCGTGAGCACCTGGTCGGCCGCTTCGAGAGCGCGGTCCACGCGCTCACCAAGCGTCCAGGCCAGGTTGAGCCCGTCCCGGCCGGCCTGCCGCAGGGTGTGTTCGCGCTGGCGCAAAATCGACCAGGTCGTGGCCACGATCGCCACCACTGCGATGCCCGCGAACACGACGGTGAGGCCGACCGAAAGGACTCTGCGGTTGTCAGGCCGTGGGCGTTGCCTGTTATCCTTTTGCATGAACGCCGTCTAGGTAGGCTGACTCATCGCGCCCGCACGGCGCGCCAGACGGAAGCGCTGGCGCGGCGAGCCTGCGTTGAAGACTGTTTATCGGATCGGCGAGCGCAACATTTAGCCGTTGAAACGCCCGTAATGCAAGCGTAAACGTGGCCGACACCGCCGGCGGGTCGCGCCCGGAAGATGGGGGATCAGGCTTTGACGAAGCGCTGCGCCTGGGCCGGAACCGGCCCATTGGAAACCGCTTACCACGACACGGAATGGGGCGTTCCGGTTCACGGCGACCGGAGCCTGTTCGAGTTCCTGATCCTGGAAGGCGCCCAGGCGGGCCTGAGTTGGTCCACCATTCTGAACAAGCGCGACGCATACCGTGAAGCGTTCGAGGCCTTCGACCCGGCTCAGGTGGCGCGTTTCGATTCCCGGCGCATCGACGCCCTCCTGGCGAACGAGGGCATTGTGCGCAACCGGCTCAAGATCGAGTCCGCCGTGCGCAATGCTCGCGCGTTCCTCAACGTGCAGGAGGCGTTCGGGAGCTTCGACGCCTATGTCTGGGGTTTCGTCGACGGCAAGCCCGTGCGCAATGCATGGAAGACGGCGTCGCACGTGCCGGCCACAACGCGAGTGTCCGACGCGCTCAGCAAGGACCTCAAGGCGCTCGGCTTCAACTTCGTGGGAAGCACCATCTGCTATGCGTTCATGCAAGCCGTGGGTATGGTCAACGACCACGTCGTCGGGTGCTTCCGCTGGAAGCCGTTGAACGGCTTGGATTGAGATCTTCGGAGGGCTCACATGCAGGGCTTCGAACGCAACTACATCCCCGACGAGGAAGGACTGCGCCGCTGGACCTTAGCCCGGGCCGCCGCGCTGTTGCCCTCCCCGGGCACGATTCCGCGCTCCGCGCCGCTCTATCAACACGGCAGCCTGCTGCTCAAGCTGTTCGCGCCGCACCGAACCGATCCGCAACAGCCTCACGCGCGCGACGAGATCTACCTGGTGGCCCAGGGCCAGGGTTGGTTCGTCAACGGTGATACGCGCCACGCCTTCGGGACGGGCGACGTATTGTTCGTTTCGGCCGGCAGCGTGCACCGGTTCGAGGATTTCAGCGACGACCTGATGGTGTGGGTCGTCTTCTACGGACCCGAAGGGGGAGACAAGCCGTGACTCGTGATTCGTAAGTGCCGTGAACGGCGGTGAACAGCCGTGATTCGTGACTCGTAACTACGCTCAGCCTCCAGCGTCAGGGATTTACGAGTTACGAGTTACGAGTCACGAATCACGGCCTTTTACGAGTCACGGCCTTTATGCAAGACAGCTCGCTGCCGCAGTTTTGGGAGACGCGCTATCGCGACCATGTCATGCCCTGGGACGCGGGCGCCGTGCCGCTCGATCTGCGCGCCTTCGCCGCGACGCTGCCGGCCAACGCTCACATTCTAGTGCCAGGGTGTGGCTCCGCCCACGAGGTGCGCTACCTTGCCGATACCGGCGCCGACGTGGTGGCCATCGACTTCAGCGCCGCGGCGGTCGAGCTGGGCAAGAAGCACGCGGGTCCGTTTGCGCAGCGGATCCGGCTGGCGGACTTCTTCCAGTTCGACCCCGATCCGAACCCGATCGACGTCGTCTACGAGCGGGCCTTTCTGTGCGCGCTGCCGAAGAAGCTGTGGCCGCGCTATGCCGAGCGCATGGGCGATCTGCTGCACCCGGGCGGGCAGCTGGCCGGGTTCTTCTTCTATGGCACCAACCCGCGCGGCCCTCCCTTCGGCACGAGCCCAGGGGAGTTACATGGGTTGCTGGACTGCGCGTTCGATCTCGTGGAGGACCGGGCGGCCGGAGAATCTCTCGCGATGTTCGCGGGTGGGGAGCGGTGGCAAGTGTGGCGACGTCGCTGACACGTAACCTGCTACGCTTTCGCCTCGGCCAAGGCGGCGAGCTGCCGGTCGAGCAGGCGCGCAAGCGTGAGCTGAGCCACGATTGCCCCACACAGCGCCAGGAACATG
>DATJVW010000316.1:0-6104 GCA_035501675.1 Burkholderiales bacterium | reverse complement strand
GGTGCGGTGGGCATGGTCGAGATGGCCCTGATCGATATCAACGAGAAGAGCCTGGCCGCGTTTACCCCCGCGCAGAAGGTCGCGCTGGTGACCAACCTCATGACGGTGCTCGTGGGGGATACTCAGACTCAGCCCGTGCTGCAGATGGGTGCGCCGGAAACCTCCTGATCCGGTGTGGCAATGAGGAAGGGGCCGGCCGGCGAGGCGGTCACCGGCTCAGGGGCGGAGGTGAGGCGTGCAAGTGAAACGGGCGACCCGGTTGGGATCGCCCGTCGCGTTACCGAGATCGAATCAGCGTCCTTCCACACCGCATCACAGCCCCGCTTGCGCTTCAACGCCGTATCGTGCACGCAGCGGTGGTGTGGCCATGCCTCACATCATCGTCTTGTAGCGCTTGTAGTAGGACAGCACCTTGGGCACGTACTGGGTGGTCTCGCGGTAGGGGGGGATGCGGTTGCCGTACTCCAGTACGCTGCCTTCGCCGGCGTTGTAAGCGGCCAGTGCGAGCTTCAGGTCGTTGCCGAACAAGGTCAGCAGGTCGCGCAGGTATGCGGCGCCACCGTAGATGTTTTGCTCCGGATCGAGCGGGTCGTTCACGCCGTAGCGGCGCGCCGTATCGGGCATGAGCTGCATCAGGCCGCGCGCCCCGCGAGGCGAGCGGGCCAGTGCATCGTAGCCGGATTCGGCGGAGATCACCGCGTGCAGAAGCGCGGGTTCGAGCTGATAGATGCGGGCCGCGGCGAGTATGTGCGTGTGGTACTTCTTGCGCGCCTCGGAAGGGTAGGCGCGCACCCCTCGACTAGTCAGGATATTGGTGACCGCGTCCGGATCCCTCCGCGTGGTCATGTATAGCTTGAAGCGGTTATCGTCCGGGACATTGGTGAAATGCACGGTCCCCTGCTCGTCTACGTAGCGGTAGATGTCGGCCTGCGCAGCGGCCGGGACCAGCGCGCCGGCCGCGAACGCACAGGCCATGAATTTTGACACGACAGTCAATTCGCACTCCCTTTGCTGTACCGGTCTGATCACGACCCCGAGCGCGTTCGAACCGCGTGGTGCGCTCAAGGTCCGCGACACGTTGAAAAAGCAAGGGGCGTGCCGAAGGCCACAACGGACGCCGCGCCGGCACGGACCGCGACGACTAGAGGCTGGAGCTGTCATGCGGCAGCGTGGGTCGGTCAGCGAAAGGCGTTGTCTCGGCTCGAGCGCGTGCCGGAACGATCACCGTCGCGATCGCTGCCAGCACCAGCAGCAGTGCGAGGTATTCGCGCCAGTCGGGGCGCTCGCCCAGGACGAGCATGCTGCTGAAGACGCCCACCACCGGGATGGAAAGCGTACCGAGCGAAGATGCCACGGCGGACGCGCGGCTCACGATCTTGAACCAGACCCAGTAGCAGATGATGGACGCGACCACCATGTTGTAGGCCAGCGCGACCCAAGCCTGCCAGCTCAACGGGGCGACCTTGCCTGTTTCGAACAGACATGCGCCGAGGACAATGGGCAAGCCACCGAGCAGCAGCTGCCAGCCGGTAAACGAACTGGTGGGCAGCGCCGTGGGATAGCGCTTCATCACCACGGTGCCCAGGGCCCAGCTCAACGCTGCACCGACCACCAGCAGGGCACCAACCGGTGCGGCGCGCAGACTCACCCACTCCGCGCTCAACAACAGCAGCATCCCGCTCATGCCCAGAAGCAAGCCGAGCAAGCGCCGCGGCGTGAGCGGTTCATGCAGCACAGGTACCGAAAGCAACGCCACCCATAGCGGCATGGTGTAGGCGAGGATCGCGGTGCGCCCCGCGGGCAGCAAGGCGAGCCCGTATGCAATGAGAATGTTCCAGGCCGTGACGTTGAACAAAGAGGCGGCTACGAGCCGCGGCCAGTGTGCGCGCGGGGGCAGCACGGTCTGGCCGCCGATGCGCGCAATGGCAAAGATTCCCGCAGCGCCGGCCGCGATGCACAGGCTGCGGAAAGTCCAAATCGGGATTTCGGCCAGTGCGAGCTTCATCAGCGGCCAGTTGCAACCCCAGCCCAGCGTAAGCAGGAGCAGGAGCGTCCACGTGGAGCGCGGAAGCGTTTGTCGATCGGCGCTCATGCGAGCCAGCGGGAGAAGTGGGCTCTTGGCTTTCTTTGATCGCGCGCAGCGAGAGCGGCGGCGCGTAGTATACGCGGCCGCGACCCGGCCGATGCTAAGATGCGGCATGCAGCGTGCAAACCCTGTGGTGCGCTTCGTACTGTTCTGGGCGGTCAACACCCTCGCGCTGTGGGTCGCAGGGCAAGTCTTTCACAGCGTGCGCTTCGACGGATGGCAAGCGCTGCTGGTCGCAGGACTTCTGTTCGGAATCGTGAACGCTACGCTCAAGCCGATCCTCGTCGTCCTCACCGCGCCCATCACGGTGCTCACCCTCGGCTTGTTTCTGCTGGTCATCAACGCCCTGATGCTTCTGCTCACCGTGTGGTTGGTGCACGGGTTTCACTTGCAAGGCGGGTTCTGGCGTGCAGTGCTGGTGGCGCTCTTCATTTCAGTGTTCAGCTTCCTCGTCAACCAGTTGTTCAGCCTGTCCAGACCTCGATAGGGAGCGATGCCCACCGCCGCTGGCCGGGACCCACGGTCGCTCGAGGCCAGTCCCGTCGTTCGTGTGCTGCTCCCGTTTGCGGGCGCCTATGTCCTGTCCTATCTGTATCGCAGTCTCAACGCCGTCATCGCACCCGATCTGGTCGCTGACTTCGCGCTCTCGGCGGACCAGCTGGGACTGCTGACCAGCGCTTATCTCCTCGCCTTTGCCGCCTTCCAGCTCCCCCTCGGTCTGCTACTCGATCGCTTCGGTCCGCGCCGTACCGACGCTTCGCTGCTGCTGATCGCCGCGCTCGGCGCGCTGGTCTTTGCCTTGGCTCACCAGCTTCCGTCTCTGATAGTGGGTCGCGCGCTGATCGGGTTGGGCGTTTCGGGGTGCCTTCATGTCGGGCATCAAGGCGAACGTGGTCTGGTTCCCGATAGCACGGCTGGCGAGGGTGAACGGCTGGATGTTCTTCGCCGGCGGCGTGGGCCTGATGCTGGCAACGGTCCCGGTCGAGGCGGCGGTCCGGCTCACAAGCTGGCGAACGGTGTTTGCCGTTCTCGGACTGCTCACCGTGAGAGCCTCGGGTTGATTTTTCTTGCGGTGCCGGAGCGAAGGAGTGAAGCGGCACACGAGCCACTGAGAGCTCAGTTGGCCGGGCTGCGGTGCGTGCTCGGCGACCGCCGGTTCTGGCAGATCTCCTTGTCCTCGACTACCATACAGTCGACCCACATGGCGGTGCAGGGACTTTGGGTGGGTCCGTGGCTGCGCGATGTTGCAGGGTTCGGCCGCGACGCCGTCGCGTGGCACTTGCTCATGATTGCCTGCGCTACGACGAGGGGATTTCTGTTCTGGGGGAGCCTCGCAACGTGGTTGTCGCGCCGCAGCGTCTCGGTCTTCAGCGTGTACGCTTGCGCATCGGGAGCGTTCCTGCTGTTCCAGCTGCTGGTCACGGTCGGCAGCAGCCGGACGGCGCTGGTCGCCTGGGTCGGCTACGGATTCTTCGGGACCGCCGGCAGCTTATGCTACGCAATCTTGCCGCGTCGGTTTCCCACCGCGCTTGCCGGCCGCGCCAACACCGCTCTAAACGCGATGGTATTTACCTCCGCATTCGTCGTCCAATGGGCGATGGGAGCCGTGATCAACCTGTGGCCGGCGATGGCGTCGGGGTATGACCCGCGCGGATACCGTATCGGCTTTGCTCTCGCGCTCGCAATGGCGTTGGGGGCCTGGGTTTGGATGCTGTCGCAGGCGCGACACGTGGCCGCACGCACAGGCGCCTGACGGCGCGGCGCGTCGTCCCGTAATGCGTTTTTGGTCGTCAGTACTGCAGCGGGCAGCGCTGGCGAGGACCGAAGCCGAGAAGGGAGGATGGACATGAACCAGCTGTTCGCAACGTTGTTCGCGGGTGCCCTGGCGCTGCCCGTTTCGACCCTGGCCCAGTCCTGGGAGCCGCCCACGCCCGCGCAGCGCTGCCCGTCGAAGTGGGGCGCCGCCGACGAGCGCGGCGCGGCCAATCACATGGGACCGCAGAGCGTGCTGCGTGCGACGCGGCTGATCAAGACCGGTGAAGTGATCGAGCTGGGCTGGGTCCTGTCCATGGACATGCCCTTCGTCGGCACGCGTCGGTTCGACGTTCACCTCAAGCGCACGGGCGGGCCGATGGGCACGAACAAGCGCTACACCAACGAGGAGCTGATCATCAGCGAGCTGGGTCAGGTCGGAACGCAGCTCGACATGTTCTCGCATCAAGCCATAGATGGCCTGCTCTACAACTGCGTGAAGATCGACGACATCGCGACGCGCAACGGCTTTACCAAGCTTGGCATGGACAAGATCGGCATGCTGTTCACGCGCGGCGTGTTGGTCGACGTGGCCGCGCTCAAGGGCGTGGACACGCTGCCCCAGAACTACGAGATCACGGTGAGCGACCTGCAGTCGGCTCTAGCCAAAGAAGGCCTGGCGCTCGAGCCGGGCGACGCGGTCCTGATCCACACCGGGTGGGGCAAGCTCTGGGGAAAGGACAACGCCAAGTACAACTCCGGCTGTCCCGGCATCGGCGTGGCCGCGGCGCAATGGCTGGCGCAGCAAGACGTGATGTTGCTGGGGGCGGACAACTTCCCGGTCGAGGTCGCCCCCAACCCCGACAAGGACTTGAGCCTGCCGGTGCACCAGATCGCGCTCGCGGTGAACGGTATATTCCTGCTGGAAAATCTCAAGCTGGACGAGCTGGTGGCGAAGCGAGTGCACGAGTTCGCCTTTATCGTCCAGCCGCTCAAGATCAAGGGTGGCACTGGTTCGACGGTAGCGCCGGTCGCAGTGCGCTGATGCGAGAGACTGCGGAAGCCGTCGAGTCTTTGTGCAATGAGGAGTGCTACGGCCGATCGCGATGCGGCTTCTCTGTCGCGCCTTGCGCCTCGTGCGCCGTGGCAGGAGATGTGGTGTGCCGCCTCGGCTTGGCGGACGGCAGCGCCAGCGCTGGCGTCTGAGTAGGCGCTGTTGGCCGCGCCGCCGCATCGGCTCTATAGATACCGCAGGTGACGATGACATCGTCGATCAGCTCGAAGTACACGGACTTCGGTTCGATGCGTTTGGTCACCGGGTTGGTCCACTTGTAGTCCTCCCAGCCCTTGCCGCGTGCCTTGGCCTTCTCGATGATGGCGCGCACATGTTGTTTGCCGTCCGCGTCGCGGATGTCGTGAATGTTCTCGCCGCGTGAGGCGGGGTCGCTGCCATTGGCCACTCGGATCCCGTTGATGTCGAACGCCGAGATGTAGTACTCGCCGAACACGAAGTCTCCCGCGGCGTCGTCGAAGTCGTCGCAGGCCTGGCGCTTGCCGACCGCGCGCAGATGGGCGACGCCCTGCCGGACCAGTGCGACTGCCGTGTGACGTCCTTCGGCGCGGTCCAGCTTGAAGTGGCCGACCATCTCCTGGAGCTCGAGCGCCTCCTGCTGAAACACCCGGCCGACGGTGGTGGTCTGCTCCACTAGGCCGGCGTTGTGCAGGTTGACCTGCTCGAGATGCATGACGGACTGGCTGACCTGCTCCATTCCCGAGCTCTGGTCGCGCGACGCTGCAGCGATTTCGCCGATCAGCTCCGCCGCCTGCTGGACGCTGGCGCAGACCCGGTCGATCACCTGGCCCGTGTCGTTGACGATCGCGACGCTCTCGTTCACGTTACCCACCGAGGTCTCGATCAGCTTCTTGATGTCCAGCGCAGCCTCGGAGCAGCGCTGGGCGAGCGCGCGGACCTCGCTCGCCACCACCGAAAACCCGCGGCCGCGCTCCCCGGCGCGGGCCGCCTCCACTGCGGCGTTGAGCGCCAGGACGTTGGTCTGCAGCGCGATGCCCTCGATCAGCTTGCTAATCTCGCCGATCCGCCGCGAGCTGTCGTCCACCAGGCGTATGCTGTCCATCGCCCGGCGCACGCTCTCGGCGCCCGTGGCGGTGAGATCTGCCGCTTCCCTCGTGAGCTTGCTCGCCGTCTGGCAGTGCTCGGAGTTGCGCTTGACCGTGGTGGCCAGCTCTTCCATGGCGGACGCGATCT
>DATJVW010000315.1:0-2583 GCA_035501675.1 Burkholderiales bacterium | reverse complement strand
CGTGACGGAGCTGATGCGCAATCTGAGCGAGCGGGGGCTGATCTAATTAGATGCTTTCCATGATCTCGACCATGTCCCGCCGTTGACGCTCGTCGGGTAGCCTTCCATAGCCGGCCTGCATGTCGTCGACCATGTGCTCGGGCTTGCTTGTCGCGGGGATCGCGCAGGTCAGCGCCGGATGGGAAACGATGTACTTCAGGAAGAACTGCGCCCAGGAGTTGCAGTCGAAATCCCTCGCCCAGTCGGGCAGCGTCTTGCCGCGCACGCGCGCGAACAGGTTGGCCTGCGCGAAGGGGCGATTCGCGATCACCGCCATGCCCAGCTCTTGCGCGAGCGGAAGCACACTGCGTTCGGCCTCTCGCTCCGCGATGCTGTAGTTGAGCTGAACGAAGTCGTAGGCGCGCGTTCGCATCAGCTTCTGCAGTTCGTCGTAGGCGCCCGCGTGATAGTGCGTGATGCCGATGTAGCGCACACGCCCTTGGCTCTTCCAGGCCTGCAGCGTGGCGGTGTGCGTGCGCCAGTCGAGCAGATTGTGAATCTGCATGAGATCCATCGTCTGCGTTCGCATCAGGCGGAAGGAATTCTCCATCTGGCGGATGCCGGCCTCGCGCCCGCTGGTCCAGACCTTGGTGGCCAGGAACAGTGAGGCGCGCAATTCCAGCTCCGCGGCGAGATCACCGATAACGCCCTCGGCGCGCCCGTACATGGGTGAGCTGTCGACTACACTGCCGCCGCGGGCGACGAGCGTCGTGAGCACCGCTTTCAGCGAAGTGCGCTCCGCGCTCGACGTGCCGACATCGAAAGCCTGATAGGTCCCAAGACCGATCACGGGGATCCGCTCTCCGCTCCCGGGGATGGTGCGCTTGACGATTTCGCCACCCGTCGAAGGCTGCTGTGCTTGGGGTGCGCCGATGGCCAGCCACGCACCGGTTCCTGCGATGCCCTTCAGTACCGCCCTACGCGATGGGAATGCTGTGGCTTGGTTCATCCGAACGCCTCCTTAAGGGGCTCTAGCGGCACTGAGGCTTGCAGCTCCATCCCGTGCAGTCAACGCCGTATGCCGGTGCGCCAGCCACAGACCAATCGCAGCCCAGAGCGCCGCGAGCGGCGCGGCGACAAACGATATTCCGGCGAGTGCCAACCCGGTGTGCTGCAGACCGGTGAAGATCCAGCCGCTCGCCATGTCTCCGGCGCGGTAGACCGCGGTATCCATGAAATTCTTGGCCTTGTACTTCTCTTCCGGAGTGAGCGCGTTGAACAGTGTCTCGCGTGCCGGCTTGCAGATGGCGAACTCACTGGCGCGCCGGGCGACGCCGAACACGACCAGCACCGCGAGCGTGGGCGCGATGCCCATCGCGATGAAGCCCGGCACGGACAGGAGCGGCACCGCTGCCAGACCGGCCACCGGGCCGAACCAGCGCAGCAGCGGCGCGAACGCGAGCACCTGAAGGCCGAGCGTGAGCACGTTGACCACCAGGTCCAGCGCTGCGAACAACGCCGTGCATTGCTCGGACACGGCGATGGTTGCCTTGACGATGTGCTGTTGCTGGAAATAGAGGAATGTCGACAGCGTGCTGTACAGCGCGACGTACAGACAAATGGCGAGGAGATAGCGCGAGCGGGCAACCAGCCGGATGCCGTCCAGAACGCCGCCCCCGACCAGCGTCTCCCCGGAGCGGGGGGATGCGGCACTTCCGGCTGTCGCCGACCAGCGAATCAGGCGCTCGATGCAGAGCACGGCCGCCAGCAGGAACCCCGCCGAGACGAGCAGAAGATTCACCGGCCCCAGCGGCAGCGCCAGCACGGTGGTCAACGCCGGACCGGCGATCGCGCCCAGGCTCCCCCCTGCCGCAATCATGCCGTAAAGACGCCGGGCCTGGCCGGTATCGTACAGGTCCGCCATGAAGCTCCAGAATACCGAGACGACGAACAGATTGAACACGCTCACCCAGACGAAGAAGGCCTTGGTGGTTGCCTCCAGGGCAACGCGCTCGCGAAACAGCAGATGGAACGCGGCCAGGTTGATCACGAAGAAGAGATAGACGAAGGGCAGGAAGCGTCGACGCGGATAGCGCGACGATACCCAGCCGAACAACGGCGCCGCGGCAAGCATCGTCACAAACGTCGCGGTAAACAGCCATGGCAGGTTGCCCACACCGGCCTCGATGCCCATCTCGTCCCGGACCGGCCGCAGCACATAGTAGCCGCACAACAGACAAAAGAAGTAGGCGAACGACCACAACAAGCCGGCCCACTCCCCGGTTCGGACGCGCGTCAGGCGATTGCGCGGGCGATCGATGGCAGCGCTCCCGAGGAGGGCTCCAGGCCGCGCCGGACCCGATCGGGCGGCCTGCGGGCGGGGTCGAAGTAGACCCTTTGGACCCTGTTGACATTCATAAAAAGGGGTATCATGCGCGCCATGTTTAGGGTCAAGCTTTCGTCTGTATCGGTTATGCCATACGCGGTCTTGCAGCCCAAACATCACAGCCCAGGGCGGAAGTCCGGCTGCGTAACGGGTGGATACCCGCTCATCAACTTTTCATTAAGGATCTTCGCATGGCAACTGGTACGGTCAAGTGGTTC
>DATJVW010000314.1:0-3878 GCA_035501675.1 Burkholderiales bacterium | reverse complement strand
CTGTGCCCCAGGGTATCGTTGATGGCCTTGAAGTTATCGAGATCCAGATAAGCAAGGGTCAGAGGATAGCCGTAGCGCTCAGAGCGGCTGATCTCCGCCGCGGCCATTTCGCGAAACGCGCGCGAGTTGACGGCGTGGGTGAGGGGATCGGTGCGGGACATCTGCCGCTCATTCAGAAGGAGTTGCCGCACACGCGCAAGAAGAAACCCCACGACGAACAGCATGGTGACCCGTGACGTGAAGTTCCAGGTGTAGACCAGGATGTCGCCGTGAAAGCCTCCCGACAAGTAGTCAGCGGTCAGCCATGTGGCGGCCGTGAAAGCCGCGATTGCAACGCCGGCACGCTGGCCGGAGAGCCATGCCGTCACCGCGACCGGAAGCAAATACAGCAGTGTGAAAGAGATCTCGGCGCTCGTCTCGTAGTCAACGACACCGATAGCGGAGATGACGACGAACGCCGCAACCGGCCAGGCTAGCCGCCTGTTGTCGTCGATTCTGACGATGGGTTCCATGGGTGCGCGTCCTGACCGCCGTCGCACGGGCTAACGAACCTACAAAAAGTATTGTACGAGCGGAATCATTGCCCTTGGGGCCTGCTGGTTGCCAGTTCGGGCGGGATCAAGGAATGCATGCTGGCGCCGCGGACACCGCAGAAGCGCAGAGGTGATGCCTATGAGGGCGTGCTCTACTCGTCACCACTGTCAAGAACGGCGGGAATCCTGATGGGCGCGGTTCAATGGGGTTGCCGGCGCTGAGTGCGTCACCTTTAACGCCGGCGCGTGAGGCGCGATCAAAGGACCGACTCGACCTTGGCGGCGAGGTAATAGCCGGCGCCGCGCTGGGTCTTGATCAGTTGCGGACGGCTGGGGTCGGATTCGATCTTCCTGCGCAGGCGCAGAATCTGGACGTCAACGCTGCGATCGAACACGTCGTCGTCGAAGCCGTGACTCATTTCCAAGAGCTGGTCGCGGCTCAGGACGCGCTCTGGTGAGCCGAGTAACGCGCTGAGCAGTCCGAACTCCGCATGCGTCAGGTCGACGCGCTCGCCCCCGGGCGACGTCAGGCGGCGGGTCCGCAGATCCAGCTCCCAGCCAGCGAAGCGCCGCGCGCGCAGCTTCTCGCCTGGCGTCGGCGCTACCGCATGGACCTGCGCGCGACGCAGTATGGTACGAATGCGGGCGAGCAACTCGCGCGGGTTGAACGGCTTTGTCAAGTAGTCGTCGGCGCCCAGCTCGAGCCCGACGATGCGGTCCACGTCGTCGCCGTTCCCCGTCAAGATGATGATGGGGATGCTCGATTGCGTGCGCAGCCTGCGTGCGATACTCATCCCGTTCTCCGACGGCAGCTTGAGGTCCAGGACGATGAGATCCACCACGTTCTCCCTCAGGACCCTGTCCATGTCCCGACCATCGGGCACGCCGGTCACGCGCAGCTCGCGCTCGCTCAGGTATTCGGCGAGAAGTTGCCGGATCGTGGCATCATCGTCGACAACGAGGATGTGCGGCGTAGCGCTCATGCGGGCCGATCACTGAGCCGCGGGGGAGATTGCTAGGCGAACCGGTCCGAACATGGTTGCATGGACGACCTCCAATCTAGTATACAGATGGAGGGGTTGGCGCGCGTTTCAACTTGTAATACAGCGGATTTCTCGAGACATTCCGGCGTAACGCACCAGGCGGAAGCTTTCAGCATACTCCCGGCATGCCTGTGCTTCGGCATATGTGAAGAAACGGTGGACGCCCCCGACGCCGTGATGGAGAGCGCGGGGTATGCAACACGAACACTGCGGCCGGGATGAGCGCCGCAGGTTCCAGCCCTGGGGGCTCCTGGTGGGCTGAAGGGTTTTTACAACAGCGGCGAGCGGCTGTAGGCTACCCGCGTATGGCCGTAAAGGTGCTTGAGGTGATCGGTGAACGACATCCTTGTTGTCGACGACGACGCATTGACACGCAGTCTGATCAGCGAATGGCTGACCCAGGCCGGATATGGGGTACGCCAAGCGGAGCATGGCGAAGCGGCGCTGGCAATGCTTCGCGCCGAGCCGGCTCGCCTGCTCATCACCGATATGCAAATGCCGCGACTGAACGGCGCCGAAACGCTGGCCGTCCTCCGGCGTGAGCTCCCTGCGCTGCCGGTGATCGCCATGTCGGCCGGTTTCGGCTCAAAGCGCGGGGCGTCGCCGGACGTTGCGGTAAGGCTGGGCGCACGGCGGGTGTTGGCCAAGCCCTTTGCTTGCCAGGACCTGCTGACTGTCGTCCGGGAGGTTCTCCGGAGCGCGACGCCTCCGAATGGCACGTCCTGCTGATGTTGCATTCGTCTCCCGCCTGCGCAGGGGGATGCGATCCGCCACGCCCCCTTACCCGACCGTAGGGATCCAGAGGGGCCTCTGGCTCGGTGGAGCGCTGTTGATCACGGCGATGGTCGCGTTTGCCGGATACGATGTGGCGCACAGGCGTGACCTCGCAATCAAGACGACGCAGCAGGAGGTCTCCGGTCTGGCTCGCGCACTCGCCCAGCAGATCGCGGGCTTGCTGCACACCGTGGATGTCGTCGTGCGCGATACGGCCGAGGTCCTTGTGGCCCCGCCTGGCGACCTGCGCCGGCTGCACGAGCGACTGCGCGACCGCGTCCATGCGATCCCTGCGATCCAGGATCTGTTCGTGGTCGGGAGCGACGGTCGGTTGACCGCAAGTTCCGCACAGTTTCCGGTACAGATCGCATCCCTCGCCGACCAACCCTTCATCACCGCTCATCGCTCAGGCACCGCATCTGGGCTGTATGTTTCCGACGCGTTCCGTCGACGGGGCGACGGCATGTGGACCATCGTGCTCAGCAGCGGCATCCGCGGTCCGAGGGGCGAATTCATGGGCGTGGTGGCGGCCGAGCTTGATCTCGACTACTTCCGGCGGTTCTACGCGGGGATCGCCCCGGGCCCGGGCAGGGTCGTCAACCTGTTCGGCCGCAACGGGCAGCTGCTGGCACATTATCCGGGCGGTGGGGCCGATGTCGGGCGAAGCTTCACCGACCAGCCTCTCTTTCAACCGCCCGAGTCCGGCACGCCTGCCTCAACCGCCATCTTGCACAGCCCCGCAGACGGGCGCGATGAGATCTACGCGTCCAAAGCGGTTCCGGGCTTTCCGTTGGTGGTGGGGGTCGGGATGGACGAAAGCCTGGCGCTCGACCCTTGGCGCACACAGGCCGTGCATAGCGCGGTGCGTGCTGGACTGCTGTGCCTGGCTGTCGTCCTCCTGATCGGACTGGTCGTCCGCCAGCTTCGCCGACGGGAGAGGGCCGAGGAGCAGCTACGCGTGCAAACGGCGCTCCTCGACGAGTTGTTCGATAGCGCACCCGAAGCGATCGTCATGCTCAGCCTGGATGAGAGCGTGACACGCGTCAACCGCGAATTTACCCGCCTGTTCGGTTATACAGCGGACGAAGCCTGCGGGCGCCTGCTCAACGAGCTGATCGTGCCGGCCGACCTCAAGCAGGAATCCGGGCGTATCAATCAGGCCATCGCCCAGGGGCAGCATGTGAGTAGGGAAACCGAGCGCATCGGCAAAGATGGCAGGCGGCTGCGTGTGTCGCTGCTCGGCGCACCGATCGTGACGGCGACCGGCCAGATCGCGAGCTACGCGATCTATCGCGACATCAGCGAGCGTGCGTTGGCGGAAGCCGAGCGCGAAAAACTCGCCTCACGGCTGCGCCAAGCGGAAAAGCTGGAAGCCATCGGCAGCATGGCCGGCGGCATCGCCCACGACTTCAACAACATCCTCGCCGCCATTCTGGGTTACGGAGACATGGCGCTCAACACCGCGCCCGAGGGCGGTGCCCTGAGACGCCATGTGGGACACGTCATGACTGCCGCGCATCGGGCCAAG
>DATJVW010000313.1:0-18948 GCA_035501675.1 Burkholderiales bacterium | reverse complement strand
CGTCTGCCCGATGACGGCAGCGCAGGGGGAGTCCTCCCGCGCCGCCGGTGGCGCACGTCAGCTCTTCTCGATCACGCCGCCCTTGGCCTTGCACATCTTCTCGGTCAGCGGGAGCCAGCCTTGGCCCTTGCACGAGTTCTGGCCTTTGCAATCGTTCTTGGCGGTGGAGCATTCGCTCTTGCCCTTGCACGAGTTCACGCCGGTGCAGTGGACCGTGGCCTCATCGGCCGCGGCTGCAGGCACCACCGCTTGACTCATGAACAGCCCGGCTGCTGCGACCGCGATGGCGGCGCCGGACAGTGCCCTGACAGTGCTTCGCTTCGTTTGATCCATGTTCTTCCTCTGGAATGGGGACGACCGCGCTAGGCAAGCCGCGCTCGCCACCGCGTGACGAGGGCACGGCATCCCGGGGCCGCGATCCGGGCCCGGTGCACTAGTTTACGTCTAGATGCGTGCGATGGATGTAGCGCGCCTGTAGCCACGCGGTGACAGCCGTGCTCCGATCGAGCTCACGTGCGAGTGCGTGAACTCCTGTCTGGTTCTGCTTGTCTGCCATCCGTGTATTTGCACCAGGAGGTGTCGCATGAGATTGCTCTCGGACCGCGAGCGGAGCCAGCTGTTGCCGGCGGAGCTGGCCGCGTT
This sequence comes from Burkholderiales bacterium, assembly GCA_035501675.1. Taxonomy (GTDB): domain Bacteria; phylum Pseudomonadota; class Gammaproteobacteria; order Burkholderiales; family SHXO01; genus SHXO01. The sequence goes on along the minus strand of DATJVW010000313.1, from coordinate 18,306 downwards.
CGATTCCCCCGTTCCAACGCAGATCGTGTCGAGCGACGAGTTCGCGCCCATACCACAGACACCCAAGCAGCGCGAGGTAGAGGCGCGGGTCAAGGCTCTTGCAGACGAACTGGCTCATGGGCTGAGCCGCCGCCAGTTCCTGGGCTCCGCGGCCGGCATGGCCGCGGCCTTCCTCGCGATGAACGAAGTGTATGGTCCACTGTTCGGCGTCAGCCGTGCCGAGGCCGCGGCGCCCGACATGGCCGATGATCGCGCAAACAAGCTCTCCGGGCAGTTCGTCTTCGACGGCCACACGCATTTCCTGCGCGAAGACACGCGGCTCGAGGGCTTCGTGCACATGCGCGAAGCGGTGGGCAGGGCTGGGTGGAACCCGGAGCTCGCCGGCAAGCCTCAGACCCTCGAAGACCTCAAGTTCGACAACTATCTCAAAGAGGTCTTTTTCGACAGCGACACGAAGATCGCGCTCATCAGCAGCGCGCCCTCCGATGTGCCCGACGATTGGTTCCTGACCAATCGGATGGCGGCACAGGCGCGTGCCAGGGTCAATGCCCTGCTGGGTTCGAAGCGCATGCTGAGCCATGCGATCTTCACCCCGGGACAACCGGGCTGGCTGGAAGAGGTCGACCGGGCGATCGCCGAGGATAAGCCGGATTCCTTCAAGGGCTACACCATCGGCGACAACACCCACAAGGACTTGAGCCGGTATCCGTGGCGCATGGATGACGCGGAGCTGGTCTATCCCTTCTACGACAGGGCGTGGAAGGCGGGCATTCGCAACATCTGCGTGCATAAGGGGCTATTCCCCCCGTCGGTCGAACGCCACTATCCGCACCTGCGCGCTTACTGCGACGTGCGCGACGTGGGCCAGGCGGCGAAGGACTGGCCGATGTTGAACTTCATCATCTACCATTCGGGCTACCGCTTCCCGGGCGGCGGCACGCCAGAGGAAGCGCTGGCCGAGTTCGAGCGGACGGGCCGCGTCGATTGGGTTACCGATCTAGCCGAGATTCCGGATCGGTACGGGGTGAGCAACGTCTACGGCGATCTCGGCCAGGTGTTCGCCACGACCACGGTAGCGCAGCCGCGTCTGTGCGCTGCGATCATGGGCACGCTGATCAAGGGTCTGGGCGTGCCGCGCGTCGTGTGGGGTACAGACGCCGTGTGGACGGGTGCGCCGCAATGGCAGATCGAGGGGCTGCGGCGGCTCGAGATCCCCGGGGACATGCAGGCGAAGCACGGTTTCGACCCGCTGGGCATGGCGACCGGCCCCGTGAAGAGCGCCATCTTCGGCGAGAATTCCGCGCGCCTCTACGGCGTCGAGCCCACGAGCTACGCCGGCGCCACCGACCGTCTGGCGGAGCTCAGATCGGCCTACCGCAACGCCGGGGGCCGGCGGAGCAACTTGCGCTACGGCTATGTGACGCGAAGCTAAGAACCCAGGTTCAAGTATCCTGTCCCGTCAATTCGTGGCCGAAGACCCGGCGAGAATCGGCGTAGGACAGGACACTGGGCACGGCTCAGAAGTTCTCGCTGTGCGGCCTCAGCTCCAGCTCCCACGTCCACGCGCTGCGCTGCTGCCGATGCAGATGCAGGTATTCGCGTGCGATGGCGTCGGGATCGAGGAAGCGGTCCGAGGCGCGGTCTTCCGCGCTCTTCGCGTAGCTCGACGCAATGCCACCGTCGATCACGATGTGCGCGACGTGCAGCCCCTTGGGGGCGAGCTCGCGGGCCAGGCTCTGCGCCAGCCCGCGCAGCGCGAACTTGCCCATCGCAAAGCCCGCTGACAATGCAAACCCCTTCACGCTCGCGGTCGCACCGGTGAACAAGATCGTGCCCCGCCCCTTGCCCAGCATCCTGCGCACGGCCTGCTGCGCGACGAGGAATCCGCCGAAGCAGCCCACCATCCAGGCGCGCTGTACGTCGGCGGGATCGAGAGCCTCGATGGGTCCGCGCACCCTGAGGCCGGCGTTGTAGACCACCAGCGACGGGGCGCCCAACCGCTCATCCAGGCCAGCGAAGAGGCGCTGGACCTGTGCCGCATCGGACGCGTCGCAGGGGAGCGCAACCGCGCCGGTTTCCGCCACCAGCGAGCTGAGCTTGCCGGAGTTGCGAGCTGCCAGCGCAACCGTCATCCCCTCGCGTGAGAAAAGACGCGCCAGCGATGCGCTCAGGCCCGAACCGGCGCCGACAATCAACGCAGTTTCCCGTTCCATGCGAACGTCCGGACAAAGTGAGCGCGGGTCAGTGCAGGTGTTTGCGGCCCTTCCCGGCGGGTGTGGGCTCCGAGGACAGGCTGGATTGCCCGGTCGCGGTGCGCTCCATCCAGTTGCGCGAGAACAGCTCGTTCACGTGCGTTACCACTTCCGAAACCTCGGACGGGCTGAAGTGCCGCGACAATATGTTAGAGATGTCCTCGACCATCCGGCGGCGCTGGGCTTCGTGGATGGACTCGGCCGTCGGGCCGACGAACACGATGCCGATCTCGTCGCGCCCGTCCTCGTGATAGTAGGACAACTGGATCTCGGTCGCCTGCTCGCAGTAGCGACACAGGGCCTGGAGCGAGTCCTCCACGATCTTGCGGAAGTTGCGGCCGACATCGCCGGTCCAGCAGATCTCCAGCAACCGGCGCCGGGCGTCGAAGACGACGCCGGGCTCGTCGCGGTGCACGCTCTTGGCTTCGTCCATGTTCTCCACGTCCAGGTAGTCGAGCCAGGGCTGGAGCGCGACCTCGATCTGGGTCAGGGTGACCCCGGCCCGCAGTTGGATGTTGCCGTGTACGTGGACCTCGACTCGCATTGAACTGCCCCCAGGGTGCGTGGCGTGATCGCGTTGTTGGGTCACATCCGCGCTTTCGACACGCGAAACGCCGCAGGCGGAGCGGGGCGCAGCAGGCTACCCGCAGGATGCCGGCTTCGCCAAGCTGCGCATAGTCTACCCGCACCCGGTGTCGGGGGTAAGCCACGCCTGTCCGCGGCAGCCAACCGCGGCGTGCCGGGACGCCGATTCCCGATTCAGCGCCGAAGGTCGGACGTGCCTGCGCCCCGTCGCCTCTCGGATACAGCGGGTTGCTTCGTATGACGCTACCGCCTTCGTTTGACTACTGGACGGTAAATTTCAGCTCCTTCAGCACTTGGTCGCCGGCGTCGGTGACGGTCACCGTCCAGTCGCCGGCCTTCCAGGCGGTCTTGCTGGACCAGGTGCGCCACGGGGTGCCCCCCACCTTCAGGGTGACGGTGTCGGTGCTGTCGCCGACCTTCCAGTTGACTTTGACCGCGTCGGACCCGGTGCCGGTCAGTTTGAGCCACAGGTAGACCTTGTCATTCACGGCGAAGGTCGTGCCTTCCTCGGTGATGTTGCGGTCCTGGACGCCTTTTCCGAGCTTCGCGTCTGCGACTTGCAGGCCTTCCGAGGCCGCCGTCAGCGGCAGGGATACGAGCGCAACCAAGGCGAACAGGCGACTCAGTTTGTTCATGGCGTGACCTCCTTTGACAGGGCTATGACGGGCGGTTAGAGCGAGCGGGTGAGGACGGCTGGAGACTGGAACCTGAACACCTCTGCGTGGCACAGCATATAGCATAGCGCACCGAAGATGGACCACGGCTGCGGACCGCGCCTCTGCCCCGGTGGCCCCGCGACCGCGCTCACCTGACATCGGAGGGCGAGAACACCGGTTGATCCGCGTCGAGCTGCGCCGCGTCTTCTCGATCCTGCTCGAACAGGCCTTGCAGCTCCTTGGCGGCCTCCATCGAGGTCTGGTACAGCTGCCCCTCGTCGTGGTACACGGCGTGCTGCCGCGCGAGCGTCTGCTCGTCGTAGGCCTTGAAACGCGCGATCGTGAGCTGCGCATTCCACCGCGATACGCCCACCGCCGCGAGCACTTCTTCGGCCACATGCAGCGAGGAGCGGAACGTTTCGCGCTCGATCAACTCGCAGCCCAGGTCCATCAGGCGGTAAGCGTGGAACCGGTTGCGCGCACGGGCGTAGATCTTGAGCTGCGGGAAGTGCCGGCGCACCGTTTCGGCGGTCTGGATCGACGCCTCGACGTCATCGATGGCCAGCACGAAGAGCTTGGCCTCGGCGGCCCTTGCCGCGCGCAGCAGGTCCAAGCGCGACGCGTCGCCATAGTAGACCTTGCGCCCGAAGCGGCGCACGGTTTCCACCTGGTCGGGGTTGCGGTCGAGTGCAGTGAACGGGATCTTCTTCACGTTCAGCACGCGCCCGATGATCTGGCCGACGCGGCCAAAGCCGGCGATGATGACCTGGCTCTCGCCCTCGTCGATGCTGTCGTAGGCCTCCTCGCTGCGCGGCCTGCGCGTGCGGCGCGAGATCGCATCGTTCAGCGCCAGCGCCAGCGGGGTAAGGGCCATGGACAAGGTCACCACCACCACCAGCCGGTCGACCAGCTCCGCGTCCATGATGCGGTAGCCTGCTGCCAGGCTGAGCAGCACGAAAGCGAACTCCCCGCCCTGGGACAGCGCGGCCGCGAGATTGCGTGCCGACTCCGTGGCCTGCCCCGTCAGCTTCCCGATACCGAACACGATTGCGGCTTTGACCAGCATCAGTCCAACCACCGCCGCGGCTATGGTCGCCGGCTCGCGGCCGATCACGCCGAGGTCGACTGACATGCCGACGGAGATGAAGAACAGGCCCAGCAGGAGCCCCTTGAACGGCTCGATGGCGGCCTCCAGCTGGTGGCGGTATTCGGAGTCGGCCAGCAGCACGCCGGCCAGGAAAGCGCCCAGCGACATGGACAATCCGACCGCGATCATCAGCAGCGACACGCCGATCACCACGAGCAGGGCCGCCGCCGTGAAGATCTCCTGGATGTCGGTGCGGGCGATGACGTCGAAGATCCGTCTCAGCACCACGCGGCCGCCGACGACCACCGCGGCAATCACCATCAGCGCCTTGAGCGCCGCGAGCCAGGGGTTGATCCCCTGCGGCACCGCGGGGCCGACCGCGAGCAGCGGAATGAGCGCCAGCAGGGGAATGACCGAAAGGTCCTGGAACAGCAAGATGGCGAACGCGGACCGCCCGTAGCGAGTGGTGAGCTGCTTGCGCTCGGCCAGGACCTGGAGCACGAACGCGGTGGAGGACATCGCCAGCGCGAAGCCGATCACGGTCGCGCTCTGCCACGTCAGGCCGAGTCCCAAGCCGATCAGCCCCAGTACGAGCGCGGTTATCAGCACCTGGGCGCTGCCCAATCCGAATACCGACTTGCGCAGGACCCACAGCCGCGAGGGTTGCAGCTCGAGGCCGATCACGAACAGGAGGAGCACCACGCCCAGCTCGGCGAAGCGCATGATGCTGTCGACCTCGGTGACCAGCCGCAGCACCGCTGGGCCGATGACCACGCCTGCGGCCAGGTAGCCGAGAACCGCGCCGAGCTTGAGCCCCCGGAACAGAGGGACGGCCAGGACCGCGGCGCCAAGGAAGATCGCCGTTTCGGAGAGTTGAGGCATGGGATAAAGGCCGGGGCTCGACCCCGCGCGGCGGACTATGGACGGTCGATAGCATATAGGCGTGGGGCTTCATCGCCTATACCTGCGCGGGGCACGTTCGGATCGAGGATGCCACCGCGCACCGCAGCGACGCGACGCTGCGTCCAAGCGAAAGCGGACGCGCTAAGCGCGACGGCGTTATCGTCGTGCGCAGCGTCTGCTACTTCGCGGCGACTACGCGGATCTCGACCAGGTACTCGGGTTTGGCCAGCCTGGCTTCGACGCAGGCGTGCGCGGGCGTGTTGCCCGCCGGCACCCACCTGTCCCATACCGAGTTCATCTCGCCGTAGTCGCGCATGTCGGCGAGCCACAGGGTAGCCAGCAAGATCTTGCTCTTGTCGGTGCCGGCCTCCCTGAGGTATTGGTCGATCTTGTCCAGGATCTGGCCCGTCTGCGCGCCAGCGTCGGGGATGGGATGATCGGCGACGATGCCGGCGAGGTAGACCGTGTCAGCGTGGACGACCACCTGGCTCAATCGGGGGCCGGCGTGCTTTCTGTCGATCGTCATGCCCCTCCTCGCCTCGGCGCACGTTGTCTTCGAGACGATAAAGTAACACCATCGAGCGCGGCGAGCGATAGGGGAGGCCATGAGCGACGAGCGAGGAGGCGCGAGCAGCGGCTGGTTGCACGTCTGCCGCATCGATCAGATCGCGCGCCCCGGCGTCCACACGCTTGCACTCCCCGATTTGAACGTGGCGGTGTTCCAGCTCGCCGATGGGAGGATGTTCGGCATCGAGGACCGCTGCCCGCATCGCGGTGCGCGCCTGTCCGCCGGCGTGGTCTACGACTCCGACAAGATCGCCTGCCTGGACCACGGCTGGGGTGTGCGCCTCACCGATGGCGGCGTCGAGCCGCCCGAGCGGGGGTGCGTCCGCGTGTTTCCGGTAAAGGTCGAGGACGGCGCGGTGCTTGTGCTGATCTAGAGCGGTTGGCCGGGGAGACGCGCAGCGCTCGGAGAAAATCCGATCGAGCGCGACGGAAGCGGCATGGATCGCGCGTTTAAGTCTGCGTTAAGGCTGTGCGGTGAGGATCGCCGGAACAGGCAGATCCACTGCTGCGGATGCGGCCACCGCGCCCTCATTCACGATAGGTCCGTACGATGAACGCCGAAGACCGCCACCTCCCTTCCCAGCTCAACGCGCTGTTTCCCAGCCAACAGCGGGACGCCGGGACCGAAGCGAAACCGTCACACCCCGCGGCGCAGGACTGTCTGCCCGAGCTTGAAAAACTGATCCGAGGCGTTCTCGCGGCGCCCGCCGAGGAAATGGATGGCGAGGCTGTGGCTTTGGTGCGCCGTGCGATGAAGGCGCGGCCCAAGTTTTCCGTCGCGCTCGCGCTGCGGGCGCTGCGCCTGGAGCAGGGGCTGCGCGAAGCCCAACGGCGGGTGATCCAGCTGCAGTGGGAACTGGCCCAGTTCAGGCGTTGTGTCACGGCCTTTCCACCTGGGGCCGGCGAGGTGGAGGATTGACTGCGCCGAAGGTTGCGCAACTCACATTTTGTTACATCCGGCGGTTCAACCAAACGCACGCCTGTCCCGTTAACTGGACAATGGTCCGGAGGCAGCGGGCCGAAGTGCCGGGAGGATCCTCCGAGTACAACGGAATCCACGCTGCCTCGGTTGAACCCTTGTCGAATTTTGTGGAGACAGAGACATGTCGGCCTCAGCCACAGCGGGTCGGCGCAGGGCGCTCGAGCTCGCGTTTGCGATGGCGTTGGCGGTGGGACTCCTGGGAGCCGTGCCGGTGTCGCGCGCCGACGAGCACTGGGATCGCGACCGCGCCTATCGTCAGCATGAATTCCGGGAACACGAGTTTCGCGAGCGTGAGTTCCTGGACTCGCGCTATCACCATGACCATTACTACCCGCCAGTGGGCTTCGCCTTCGGCGCGCTGCCGGTCGGCCACGTCGTGCTGAGATATCAAGGCGCCACTTTCTTCTTCGGCGGCGGCGTCTGGTACAGCGCAGCGGGACCGGGGCGCTTCGTTGTCGTCGCACCTCCGGTGGGTGTGGTGGTTCCCCTGCTGCCGCCCTTTTATGCGACAGTCTGGGTCGGCGGCGTACCCTATTACTATGCCAACAATGCGTACTACGTCCGTGGCCCGCAGGGCTACGTGGTCGTGAACCCGCCGCCGCCGGCCGCGATTGTCGAGCAGCCGCCCGCGAACGCCGTCGTGCAGCAACCGCCCAGCAGCACGGCCTATCGGACACCGCTGGCTCAGCTGTCCATGTATCCCAACCATGGCCAGAGCCAGCAGCAACAGGCCAAGGATCGCTACGAGTGCCACCGGTGGGGCGTTGAACAAAGCGGCTACGATCCGAGCCGATCCGACGGCCCAGGCGGCACGGAGCAGCAGATGGACGGATACAGGGCTGCGATGAAGGCCTGTCTGGATGCCAGGGATTACACGGTATGGTAGCCGGCGGCTAACCTGCCGCAACGGCGGCGCGGGAGGTCTTGAGGCTCACCAACTCCTCGGCCACGGTCGGGTGGATGGCGACGGTGTCGTCGAAGTCACGCTTGGTGGCGCCCATGTGCACCGCCACGGCAAATCCCTGGAGAATCTCGTCGGCGCCTGGTCCGATGACATGGCAACCGACGACCTTCTCCTCCTGGCCGGCCACCACCAGTTTGATGGCGGTCTTGACCTTCCCCGTGATGAAAGCGTGATACAGGGGAGTGAAGCGCGCTTCGAAAACTTTCACTGCGTCCGCGCCTAGACGCTGCACCGCCTGGGCTTCGGTGAGGCCCACCGAGCCCAGGGGCGGATGGCTGAAGATGACGGTGGGGATGTTCTCGTACAGCAGGCGCCGGTCGTGCATGCCGCCGAACAGGCGGTCGGCGAGTCTGCGACCGGCGGCGATCGCCACCGGCGTCAGCGCGACGCGGCCGCAGACATCGCCGATGGCGTAGACGCCCGGTACCCCGGTCCCCTGGTAGCCGTCGGTTGGGATATAGCCGTGCCTGTCGGTTGCCAGTCCGGTCGCAGGCAAGTCCAGACCTGCGGTGCGCGGCGAACGCCCGATTGCCCAGATCACGGTGTCGAACCGGCCGAAGCGCGTGCCGCCGGTGCACAGCAACGTGAGTTTGCCGGAGGAGTCGCGCTCCAAACCAACGACGCGCGTGCTGGTAAGCAACTCCACGCCGTCCGCGCGCATGTGCTGCATGAGGGTGTCGCGCAGCAGGGCGTCGAAGCTCATGAGCAGCTGTTCACGGCGCAGCGCCACCGTCACTTCGGCGCCGAGCGCGCTCAGCACCGCTGCGAACTCTGCCGCCACGTAGCCGGCGCCGACGATGGCGACCTTGTCCGGCCGGCGCTCCAACTCGAAGAATCCGTCGGAGGTGATCCCATGTGCTGCGCCTGGAACGTCCGGAACGATCGGCTGGCCGCCGGTCGCGATGACTACTGATTCGGCGCTGATGCGCTCGCCTTCGACCACGACCGTCTTCGGCCCGACGAATCGGGCGCTCCCGCGGATCACGTCGACGCGGTTGCTGGCCAGCGTCTCGGCGTAGCGCTCGTTCAGATCGAGCACATAGGCGTCGCGGTTGCGCTTGAGAGCGTCCCAGTGGAACGGCTGTGGCGTAGGGGTGAAGCCATAGTCCGCCGCCTCGTGCAGCGCGTGGGCCAGCTGAGCCGCGTTCCACATGATTTTCTTCGGCACGCATCCCACGTTGACGCAGGTGCCGCCCAGCCGCGCGCGCTCGATCAGCGCGCACTTGGCGCCGTACTGGGCCGCCCGGTTCGAGACGGCGACGCCGCCGCTGCCGCCGCCGATGGTCAGAAGATCATAGTGTCCCGTCATGGCCCTCTATCCTTATGCGAGCCCGCAGTTTGCCCGAAGGCAGGCACATCCCTCAAGATATGGGCATCGAACTCTTGCATCGGAACCCGAGATGAGGGATTACAAACCAGACCTTCAACGTTACCAACGGGAATTTCTTCGGTAGGAGAACCTGAGGCCGAAACTCGCTCGCGCCTCGTCGACGCAGTTGTGGCCACGCCGCTGCACTCACCCTCACGCGCGGGATAGCAAACAGAAACGCGATCCGGGGCCGCACGGCGGGGGGATGGCCCCCGACCTTGTCGTTACGAGGAGATCGGGGCGTGTGCCTTCCCCGATTTCGAAATGTTCCTGCGCCTGTTCGCGCAGCTCGGGCAAGCCACTTCTTTCCGTGGCCAGCTCTGGGTCACCCTGGGATGTAGCTCGTCAGCGGCTTTATCACGGCTCTGTTCAGTTGCTGCGCGAGGAGCCTACTTGTCGCTCTTTCCGTTGTCGTTGCGCTTGGCCGGATTCTTGTCGCCACTCGTCCCTGGTTGGACCAATGTGAGCGGCGAGTTGCCGGGTGTCGAGGTGGCGGGGGCGTTCGGCTGTGTCGCCCCATTCGCGGAATTCGTATTTTGCGCAACCGCCGTGGACGTGCCATTCATCAGCAGGACACATAATGTAGCCAGGCCACACGCGCGCAACAGTGCCGGCGGATGTCGAGTGGCTTTGTTCATGGACGCGATGCTCCTCTTCAAGTTGATCGTTGGGCACGAAGGACGGCCGGCATGCCCTGTGGCCCTGCGGCTCGTCCTCGCGCGCCCTCTCCCGCCGTGGTTACATCTGCCGCCAGCCAACGCGCTTGCCAGAAAGCGGGCTGTTGCCCACGTTTACGCCTTGCGTGGTCTTGGTAGCGGTGGCGTCCGTCTCGATCGCCTTCAGCCCGCCGCCTGGCACTTCCACCACCACGAAGCCCACGGTGACTGCGCTGCTGTTATAGGTAGCCACGACGCCGCTTTGTGCGGTCGGTACGTATGCGCCAGTCTGATAATTGAACTGGTAAATCCAGCTGCTGCCCCCGACCGTGCACGCAGTGCCTGATGGGATGTTGGTGACCACGACCAGGGTTCCCAGCACGAGTGAGGGGTCGATATTGACGCGCTCGCCACCGGTCGGGAAATCCACGTACCAACCGTTCTTCTGGCTCCAGTCCACCGAGTTGTTGGAGGAGGTACGCGTGCCCGCGCTGGCGCTGCTGATGGTCTGCTGGACCAGGTTCGCGCCGCTGCGGATGTTCCCGTACATCGTGCCCAGGTCCTTGAACGCGTACATCGACTGGGTGTTGGTGGTGCTCAGATCGCTAGCGCCGAGATATTCGCCGGTCCCGACATAGACTACACGGTAGCCGTTGATGCTGCCCAGCTCGGGCTTGGTGGTCACCGGTTGCGGGTTACCGGCGCCGTCGGCGACGGTTCCTAGTTTGAGGACGGCCGGCGGTGACGTGCTCATATCGAATCGCCAGACGTTGCCCTGCAGGTCGCCGCCGTAGACATACTTGGTCGTGTTGTCGATGTTGAAATTGTCGGCCCAGGCCGCGATCCTGGCCAGTCCGCCCGGCGAGGTGATCGTGCCTACGCCGGTTGAGACCTTATCCAGGATCGCTCCGGTTGCGACGTCCAAGACGTACAGCCACTCCGCGCCGGACCCGACGCCGCCCGTGGTGGGCGTACCTTGAGCCGAGACGGTCGGGACGTTGTTGTAGCCCGAGGTTACCAACACAACCCACTTGCCGTCGTAGACGCGCTTGGTGATGACCGCATTTCCGTAGGTCAAGCCGACGTTGGGGTCTGAAACGGTGCACACGGTGGCGTCCGAGCAGAATTCCCAGAGCGCTACCGGAGCAGTCGGGTTCGTGATGTCCAGCGCATAATAGCCGCGGCCGCCGTCATTGAGCCCGCCGACGAGTACGGTGTGCCAGGCGCCGTCGCTTTGGAAGTAGACGTCCATGATCTGCGGAGAACCGTCCACGTAGAACTGATGCAGGTTGCCGTAGTTGAAGTCGGCAAGCATGTACAGCTTGGACCAAAGCACCCGCGGCACGTAAGCCCATAGCTCGGCACCGTTGTGGCCCGTTCCCACTTGCGCGTCGAACGCGTGCAGCATGCCGTCGTTGGCGCCGATATACAGCACTGGCTGGCGCAACGCGTTGGCCGCCTGGAACGTTCCATAGGTGGGAGACACCGCGTCCGCGAAGGCGAAGGTGGGCGCGGCCACGTACGCGGGCTGGGCATCGACGGTGTCGCCGAGGACGCGTGAGCGCTGGCGGAAGACACCAGGGGTCGAGGTGGTGTTCTCGTTGCTCCGATCCCCCACCAGAAAGTTGACCAAATCGCTGCCGTCGTTGATCGTGGTAATCTGAGACGGCGACAGCGTGATGCACTGGCTCAGAAGAGCGGTCGGCGTGCAGACGTTTTGGAAAATGCTTTGCTGCCCGGTCGCGGTGATGCCGGCCCAGGTGAAAGGCATCAGCTTTTTGGTGACCAGGTTCAGCGAATTGATGGTGCGGCCGGTCCACGGCGCCGCGTCGAGGGTCGTCGCCGCATCCCATAGCGGCGTCTTGTTGACGGTGCCATCGAGGTTCACGGTCTGGGCGATCAGGTCTCCGCTCCATACCATCGTGTCGTACGTCGAGCTGTAGATGAGGTCGTTCTGCTGCGTGATGTTGGGGCTGCTGGTGGAGGAGGCGGCGGCCGCGGCCAGGCGCGTGTTGATGCTTGACAAGGCGTTCGCGATGCCGCTGGCGACGCTCCGTGGGTTGGTGCCGTGGTAGTAGGTGCCGTGCCCATTTACCGCCGCGTGCCACAGGTCGTCGAGCGCAGTGGGTGTGTCGTGCTTGGGTATAGGCCATTGACACGCACCCGAGCCTCCGTTCACCGGTGGCCACCAGCAGCCGGTGGCCGCTGGGCTGCTGGTGATGGACGCGTAGTCTCCGGTCGTCGCCGTAGCGTAGTTCGACTGCCAGGTCAAGAGTCCGTCGGCCAGCCCCAGCGTGAAAGTGGTCATGTGTTGCTGGTTCTGGGGGTCTGTCGGTGTCGTCGGAACGTTGTTCGGCGAGACGTCGGTGTTCAGAGCGCCGGTCGTGTTGCTCCAAGTAGAAGAGCGCAGGTCCGTGTTGTAGTAATAGGCGGCGACGTCGGCCAGCGTGTTGGTGCATCCACCGTTGTTGTAGTTGCCCGCGGGACAGTTGGGCCCTTCGTAGATGCCCTGAGTCTGCGTGCTCGCGTTAGAATCCTGGTCTCCCACGACCGTGGAGCCGTCCATCCCCACCGCCTCCGTATCGCCGTTGGCGTTCGTGTTCCAGTAGCCGTCCGTGGTGAGCAGTGTGAAGTTCTGCTGGCAGGAGTACTGCACGGGATCGGACGCCTGGTTCGGAACCATGCCCGCGTTGATTCCGTCGTTCTTGCCCCCGAAGTAGCGGCCCGCTCGCGCCAGCGCGCTGCGCAGAGGCGTGCTTTGGCCCGGGACTTGTGAGTACAGGGTGCTGTAGAACGTACCTCTCTGCGACGAGGTGCTTCCGCCGACAAAGTCGGAGACCGGCACAAAATGGGTGGTAGAGACTTTGTTGCTGGAGGACACCACATTCCCGGTGTTCGAGCCCGGGTTGATGGTGACAAATCCCACTCGATAGTTGGATGTGATGTTGAGGAACGCCTGCCCGATGATGGTCTTCATCATCTGGATGCGCGTGCGGTAGTACGCGTACCAGTTGGAGAAGTTGGTCATCTCCTGCGCATAGGTGCAGGCCGCACCGCTGCAATCGGTTCGGTTGGGATAGGGCGATCCGGATAGGTTGTAGGCGTTGTTGCCCGGGACGACGTCCGTACGGGTGAATTGCCCGTAGCGTGGGTAGATGTAGCCTCCGGCGAAGTAAAATTTGTTCTGACAGGCGGGGTTGGCCGGGAAAGAACTCGGCGCCGGGGGCGAAGCGCTCGGCGGAGCCACGGGGGCGGCGGCGGCCGCCGCCGCCGAGTTGCAGTAGCGCACGGTGGCTGGAAATGTATAGTTCGCCAGCGCAGCCTTTGACGCATAACATACGCTCAAGTGCTGATCCGCGCAGTACTCGGTCGGGGTCATGCGGTAGTAGAACGGCGTGGTCTGGGCGGATGCCACCGCGTTGTATGGCTGGCGGGTGAAGGTGTAAGCGCCCTTGCAGGTGCCGCTGGCGCTCGTGGTGTATTTGAACTGGTACGGCGTCCCGACATAGGGCGACGTTGCGCTCTGAGTCGCGCTCGTTACGGTCACGTTGTTGGCGACACACTTATTGCCACTGTCTGTGGTCTTGACGGTGATGAGATCGCCCACCATCAGCATGTGATTGAAAAAAGTGACTGTGACTGTGCTCCCGCTCAAGCTCAATGCGGCGGCGGGAGCTGTGAATGCCACGCTCGATTGATCCGGCAGGCCTACCACCGAGGGGTTCACCGTAGCCTGCGTGCACGTAAGGCCGCTGAAGCTCTGCCCGGCGTAGAAAGTGAAGTTGTTGGCGTCGACAACCTGGATCACCGGCACGGTGTTGACCAACCGATACGGCGTGGTGGCACCGGTGCCGCTGGTACACACTACGTCGATGATGTCGCCCTGCGACAGTCCGTGATTAGTCAGTTTGCCCGTTACGATCGTGCCGCTGCCGAAGCCCGAAAGAACGACACCTGTGAGCGACGGACCCTTGGGCGTGTTGTAAGAAAACGCCGGAGCGGTGACACCATTTTCGGTCGGAGGCAGGTTGCCCGGGAAACAAGGAGTGGTGGTGGAGGTGATGTCCGGACAGTAAAGTTCACCGTTGCGTTTGTAGATCGGATAGGTTGTGCTGCCCGAGGTTACGCTGTTCCCGTTGAGATAGACCTGCTCTGGGAATTGACCATTCTTGGCGGGAGGACCGGTGATCGCAGCGAGTTGGATGGTCGAGGCGGACGTGTACTTGTTTACCGCCACGCTCGTCCACGGCGAGCCCATAGTGCCGAGGCTGTTTCCTTGGTAGTCCACGCCCGGCAGATAAGTGAAGGTAGGGTTATAGGCGACGAAATTGTATTGATAAGCATAGTAAGGGGGATCGCCCGCGAGGCATTCGTTGTTGCTGCTGCTGTTGGTGCGGCAAGTATACGAAGTGCTCGAGTCTTCGCCGTCGTCCGATGAAGTGCCGGGATCTACGTTGTCCGGCATGAAGTCCCACGCCATCGAGCCGGAGGTGTCCATCGTCAGCAACAGATTCGGCTTGACGACGACGCTCGAGCCGCTCGCCAGCGGCACGGACGAGATATCGGTTGTCGCGGCACCGGCCACGAACGCGGTCGTGCTCCCGATCAGCGCGGAAGCGGCCACGGCGATGGCCGCTTGAGTCCTGGTCGATAGCTCTCTCATGGGTGCTTCTCCTTTTGCTTGCCGTTGCTTGAATCCGGGCTCAGTTCGACAGTACGAGCATCGCCTGCACGATGGATTGGGTGTTGCGTGGTCCTGTCACCAGCGTGGTCACGCGGTAATAGAGCTGCGGCGTGGGCTGGAAGTCGTGTGATCCCACGCTCATGCTGCCGCCGCTGCCTGCGCCTCCCGCGGCCAACGTGGCGCACGACTGCGGCTGTCCGCCGGGGCCGTTGCCGTTATAGTTGGTGTTCGGGTATTGGCACATGCGATGGATGACGTAGCGCGTGATGTTCCCGTTAGCGTCCGGCGCGCACGCGTTCACGCAAACGGAGTTGGCGGCCCAGTAAGCGGAGCTGGTCCAGTTGGGCTCCGGCGACGGGTTGGATGACCAATATCCGGCGGCGGCGTTGTCGTTGCTCAGCGCGTTCCCGACGTCGGTGTTGATGAGCCAACGGTAGGCGGCTTCGAGCACCTGATCCGACGCGTTGGTGGTGCCCTGCTTGAAGGCCAGGTTGCCCGCGATCACGTTGCCGGAGTCGGTCGAGCGGATCACGGCGATTGCGGCCAAGGTCATCGCGACGAGCACGATGAGGGCGATGAAGACGATTACGCCTTCTTGTCCGGCGGCGCCACGGCGCCAGTTGCTTTGGCATCGTTGCATGGCTCTATCACCCTTGTGTCCACAGGATGTTCTTGACCGGGATGACGGTCTCGAACACCTTGTAGCGGTAGCACTGCCAATTGGCATTGGCGGTCAGATCGAAAGGAGCCGTCGCGCTGCCCGACCAGGTCGGTGCGGCGGTGGTGGTGTTGCAGGCGGCGGCCCCGCCCGTCGGCTTCTCGGGCTGGGCGCTGCGCGCGACCAGACCGATGCGCACGGTCAGCACCGCATTCCAGGCGGCGGCGCTGGCGGGCAGCACGTTGTCGTAGATGTCGACGATGCCATCCGGCGGATTGCTGGTGTCTTTGCCGTATTGCGCCCTCATCTGCACGATGTTGTCGGCCACGACCTGTTGAGTATTCGAAGTGAGGGTGGGAACGACGGTCAGCTGGTCGTTAACGACGGTGAAGACGTCGCGTACCGGCGCAGGTCCGAGGTCGAAGAGATACCCATTCGTCGTGTAGACCACCCCGGCGCCGCCAGGCTGGTTGAAGGGATATGCGCCCCCGCTGGCACGGTTGACGGTGGTGGACGGCGCGGCGGGCAGCGAGCTGATCTGGCCGAGGGTGCAGGATTTTCCCGGTTCCGAGGCGAGGATCAGATCGCCGACCGCGAAACCGTAACGGTTCGCGAGCACGAAGGGGTCGGTGGCCACGCCCTGGTTCTGATACACCTGCACCGGCGCCACCAGCAGGTTCTGATTTCCGTAATTGACTTCGAGAGCATCGGATGCGTTGGCGGCAGCCGCCGGATTGATCACCACCGGCGCCAGCACGTAAGCCGGCGCCACGCCCGGCGTCAACAGCGCCGGTGGACCGCCCAACGTCGCGTTGTAGGCGAGCACGCTGCAGCCCAGTGCCTGCGTATTGTTGAAGCCCCAGCCGGCCTGACGGATCTCCTGCTGCAATAAATACAGGCTGTAGGCCCCGTTTTGCTGCGCGTCGCTGCCGCTGACGGCGGTGCGGTTGTAGCTTTCCGAGATCTCGAAGATCTGAAAGATCACGATCATGCCCACCAGCGCAATGAGCATTGCCACCATGACCTCGACGATGCCGAATCCACGCTGGCGATCGGTTGTGGCGCGTCTGCTCATTGTTCTCTCCGATTGCTCAGCAGCAGGGGATCGACGTGCTGAATGTCAGCGTGTGCGCCGGAGGCCGCGGCACGGCGTTGAACTCGTCGGGCAATTGCCACGAGAGCGTGACCGTGACCTGATACGCGGTATAGGCTGGCGGTCCCGCGTAAGCCGTCGGGGTTACCACCACCTGGGGAGGATAGGTGGCTGCGTTGGGCAAGCCTGATTGCACCTCGTTTACCCAGGCCGCCACGGCAGCCGGCGGCGAGCCGACGGGATAGACGTAGGTCGCCGCGTTGGTTCGATTCGCCCATATTTGGCCGATGATCTGATCGGCCAGGAAGCTGGCGTCGGAACGGAACTTTGCTTCCGTCACGGCCTTGATGGCCGCGGTTTGCAGGGCCACCACGGCGAGCACGCCGATCGAGAACAGCAAGATGCCGATAAGCGCCTCCAACAGCAGCACGCCTCGTTGGTTCTTAAATCGAATGTTGCTCGTCATGATTTCGTCCTCGATCGCTGTCAGCACGCCCTCGGGTCGGGCTGGGCGAGATTGGGATCGCACATGCGCGCCATCCCTCCGTTTCCGACGACGACCCGCAGTTTGCGCAGCGCCGGATCGGCGGCGTCGACGGCAGAAGTCACGTCGACCTGAAGCAGCGGCGCGCTGTTATCGAGCGGGTTCTGCGACATCACCCGCCCCAGAGCGTTGAAGGTCACGAGGCCGCCGCCGGCTTGCACGATCTGCGTACTGCCTGCGGCATCCGCCGACGACCATTGCTGGACGACGGTGCCGGTGCCGACCGGGGCAGGCACTTCGGAAACGGTCCACGCCTCGTTGGTGCCGTTTCCGGCCGATGTGAGCTGCAGCTGCACGGGCACGTTGCGGTGGATCGCTTCGCCTCGGGCCAGGTTGATGCCGTCGGCAATGGCGTGCGCTGCGCCCCGGATCTGCGTGTTTTGAATCCAGGTCCGGAAGCTCGGCACGGCCAGCACGAACAACAAGGCCACGATGGCGATCCCGATCAACAATTCGATGACCGTGAAGCCGCGCGCTGCATGGGGCCGGCCTAGCATGAGCCACCCTTCGTCCGAACCCAGCAGCCGCTGGTTGCGGTCTGGGTCGGCATGGTCCAACCCGGCCCCACGCTCACCGTTTGCTTGTTGTTGTTCTGATCGATGGAAAAGACGAAAGAGCTAGGCACGCCCTGTCCGGGGATTCCCGTGGCGGTGATGGTGTAGGTGTTGGGACCGAGGTTGCTGCACACGTAGGTGAAGTAGGTTCCGGTAGGCTGCGGGGCGACCGTGTTCGCCTGACACGCGTTCGTGTAGTCGCGTATGTCCTGGTAGTACTGCTCCATCTTCACGCGCTGCGATCCCAAGGTGCTGTAGGCCTCGGCGAACTTCCCGCGCAGCACGTAGTCCTGGTACGCGGGTAACGCGATCGCCGTGAGGATCGCCACGACCGCCACCGCAACCATCAGCTCAATCAAAGTGAATCCAGATGCATTCCGCATGTCGAGTACCTCCAGCGTCGGTTCCTGCAATACCGGGACCGGAACGGCCTTTGCAAATGTCATTGCCGACGAGTGGAGGCAAATGCAGGTTAAGCGGCGCACCGAGCATTGGAGTGGTAAGCTCCGCGCAAGCTTGAATGCTGGTGTAAGAAACTGGTAAGGCTCGTGCCGCGGGTCGTGTGCGCTGATGGCCGCACACGGATGGCAAAGTGCCCAGAAGTGGCACTGCGACCGGCGACTTCGCAAGAATGCCGGCGAATATCTAGCGTGCTGAGTACCACTCCGCTTGCGCGTTGCCTGCTCGACCGTGATGCAGCCGACCTGCGGCAACTGGAAATTGATAGCCCAAAAAAAACAAACGCCCCCGGA
>DATJVW010000312.1:0-11594 GCA_035501675.1 Burkholderiales bacterium | reverse complement strand
GGCAGCGCCAAGAGCGTGGCGATCGAGCTCGGCGCCGCCACGCGCGCCAGCATGCCGCCGGTTGGCCTCGGCATGCCGGCCGAGGAGATCGATCACGCGCTGGCGCACCTCGACCTCTTGAAGCTCGCCGCGCCGCGATTTCTGCAGTGCCAGTTCGACCCGCGCGAAGACCACGGTCTGAGGGAGTTATATGGTTACCGCGTGCTGTGCGAGCAGACCGGCGCGCAATGCATCGTGGAAGTCGTGGTCGAGAGCCTGACCGACTACGCGGCTGAGCTCGCCCGTCTGGCCACCATGGTGCGGCAGTCGGGTGTGAGCTTGGCAGCCATCGCGGTGTGCCCGGTGGGCGACCTCAAGTCCGTGCTGCCGGGCGGTCCGCGCCCGCCGGCACCGGCGCTGGAGGCCTTGTACGCCGCGGCGCGCTCCGCTTTCCCCGGCGTGCGTCTGGGCGGGGGCATGTTCTCCTTTTTCACCGAGCTCAACCGCAAGCACCCGCCAGCGGATGCTCTGGACTTCGTGATGAACACCACATGCCCGATCGTACACGCCGCAGACGATCGCTCCGTGATGGAGACGCTCGAGGCGCTGCCCTACCAGGTGGCCACGACGCGCTCGTTCATGGGAAGCACGCCTTATCGGGTCGGGCCCAGCGGCATCGGCTGTCGCGACAATCCGCACGGGAAGACGTTTACCCCCAATCCAGATAACGAGCGCGTCTGCCTGGCGAGAATGGATCCGCGGCAGCGCGGCCTCTTCTCCGCCGCCTGGACGCTGGGCTACATCGCCACCTTCGCGCGCACCGACATCGAATCCGTCGCGGTAGGTGCGCCGACTGGCCCGCTGGGCATCATCTGCCGCAAGACCGACTACCCGCAGCCCTACTATGACCGGCTCTTGAATCCCGCGGTCTATCCCGTGTACCACGTCGTCGGCGGGCTGACGCACGGGACGGGATGCAAGCTCGTTTACGCCGAGTCGACCGACACGGCTAGAGTGCAGTGTCTCGCCTACCGGGGCGAAGGGGGGACCACCTTATGGATCGCCAACCTCACGGCCGGAGACCAGACGATCGCAGTCCATGGTGCCAAAGGCGCCGTGTACGCAACCACGCTGGACCAACAGAGCTTCGTCAGGGCCACCACGGATCCGAAAGGCTTCCAGGCCGCATACAGCCTGGTTAAAGACCCGACCAAGCTCAGACTCAAGGCGTACGCAGTCGCGATACTGTCGGTCAATGATTGAGGCCGTGATTCGTGAACGGCCGTGACTCGTGAGAGGCCGTGATTCGTGGGTCATGATCGCGGTGCATAACTGCCCGCGAATTCGCAATACAAATACAACGAATTTACGTCACAGCCACGCGAATCACGGCCTTTCACGAATCACGGCCTCTCACGAGTCACGAATCACGGCCCTTCACGAATCACGAACAAATGGTCATCGCCAACATCGAAGACCTGCGCCGGCTCGCTCGGCGCCGGTTGCCGCGCGCGCTATTCGATTTCGTCGACGGCGGCGCGCAAGACGAAGTCACGCTGCGCGCCAATCAGAGCGATTTCCAGAAGCTGGCTTTGCTTCCGCGTGTGTTGACCGACGTCTCCGCGCGCGACCAGTCGGTTACGGTGCTCGGCCAGAAGCTGGATCAGCCGCTGATCCTCGCACCAACCGGGGGGCCGGGATTGCTCTGGCCGAACGGAGCGCTTGCGGCAGCGATGGCGGCAGACGCGGCGGGGGTGGGATTCTGCCTGAGTACGATGTCAACTTCCACGATCGAAGAGGTGTCGAACGCGGTGGGGAAGCCCATGTGGTTCCAACTCTACGTCATGCGCGACCGCGGGCTGGCCAAGTCGATGATCGAACGCGCTAGGGCGGCGGGTTGCGCAGTGCTTGTTCTCACCGTAGATCTCGCACTTCAGGGCCAGCGCGATCGCGACGTGCACAACCAGCTCACCATCCCGCTCAAGCTGCGTCCATCGATGTTGCTCGATTTCGCGCTGCACCCGGGCTGGGCCTGGCGGTCGGTGACAGGGCCGAAAATCACCATGGCTAACTTCGCGGGCAGCGGGCACGGCGACGACATGTTTACGATCGCTGAATTCGTGAACGCCCAGTTCGACTCATCGGTGACCTGGAAGGACATCGAATGGGCCAAGTCCACCTGGGGCGGCCCGCTTGCCCTCAAAGGGATACTCAACCCCGAGGACGCAAAGCTCGCCGCGGAGCATGGCGTAGACGCGGTCATCGTGTCCAACCACGGTGGCCGACAACTGGACGGGGTGCGTTCCGCGATATCCGCGCTACCGGACGTAGTGGACGCCGTCGGCGGCAGGATGGAAGTGATCCTGGATGGGGGCGTGCGCCGTGGCACCGATGTGATCAAGGCATTGGCGCTAGGGGCCAAAGCCTGCATGATCGGCCGCCCGTTCTTGTACGGATTGGCGTCGCTGGGTAGCGCCGGCGTAAGCCGGGCGCTCGAGATCCTGCGCAACGAGCTGGACGTCGGACTTGCGCTGGTGGGTCGAGCCAGCCTGCGCGATCTCGACGGATCCGTGCTCGCCTGGGCGTCGCACTGAGCCCGGCCTTCCGCCCCCCGACGCGTCCGCGGACCACGCCGGCGCCATCGGCGATAGAATGTGCGCAGCCGCTTGTCCCAGCGCGCCATAGCGCTCGGAGACACGGCAACACGCGGCAACAAGAGGGCAACATGGGCGTTGATCGCTTCCCACACGTGAGCCGTTGGGATCACGCGTTCGATCCACAAGAGCAGGACGACCTGCTCGACCGGCTCGAGAACGGCCAGGTGCTGCTGTTCGACGGCCTGCGCTTTGCGCTCTCGGCTGCGGAGCAGGACCTGCTTGCGCCGACTGTATCCGATGGGCGCTCTAAGAACGTCGCCGTTGACCCGTCGAGCGGCAAGGTGTCCGGAAGCGCGCTGGAAGGTGCGAAGCTGGAGGCCCTGCGGCAGATGGTGACGCGCTTTTCCGCCCTGTCGCGGGGCTTCTTGGAGCGACTGCTGCCGCGCTACGCGCAGGGCCTCGAGACCCGGCTGGCGAGCTATCGCCCGGTGGCTGTCGTGGGTCGGGAGACCTCCCGTCGCAAGGACGACGCCCGGCTGCACGTGGACGCGTTCGCTTCGCGTCCCAACCAGGGCCGCAGAATCTTGCGCGTGTTCTGCAACGTGAATCCCGAGGGGCTGCCCCGCACCTGGCTGGTGGGTGAACCTTTCGAGGGTTACGCCCGGCGCTTCGCGCCGCAGGTGCGCAGGCAGCTGCCGCTGGAAGCCTCGGCCTTGCGGGCGTTGGGTGTCACCAAGTCGCGGCGTACCGGTTACGATCATCTGATGCTGGGCCTGCATGACCGCGGCAAGCTGGATGAGGACTACCAGCGGGATGCCTGGCGCGAACGGTTCGATTTCCCCGCGGGCTCCACGTGGGTCTGCTTCACCGATCAGGTCCTGCACGCCGCGCTCGGCGGTCAATATCTGCTGGAGCAGACGTTCATGCTCCCGGTTTCGGCGATGCTCCACGCCGAGCGCTCGCCCCTGCGCGTCCTGGAGCGGCTATCCGGGCGCCGCTTGGCCGAAGTCGTCTGACCGGCAGGCACCGCCCGGGAACCGAGCCGGGAGCGGCTGCAGTGCGTCCCGCTGTGGATGACCCGAGTCGCACGCAACTGTGGAAGGAGACCGACGCATGACGCGCCCAGCAATCAATCCCGGCCAAGTCGACTGGTCCGGAGAGAACCCCGGCATGTACCTGAAGCAAACCGCGGACGGTCCGTTCGTCACGCTGATCAGCTTCTTCCGCGTGGTCTTGTCACCCCACGGGAAGGGACATGCCGCGTTCCTGCTGCTCGACCCGCACGGTGCCGGCAAGGACCCGGCTAGGCCCAACGTCTGTCTGACCGACAACGAGCCGCTGGCGGCCTATCTGAGGGAGGGCTTCGTGGCGTATTTCGGCGCGTTCAAGGGCGCGACGGGGCTTTCCAGCTGCCGCACGCAGCCTGCCTGGGATTTCGTCGCCGCCGGTGACGGCAGCACCACGCACACGGAATGGTTCCGCAGCGCGCTCGGGCAAGTCAGCCTCACATGGGAAGCACTGGGTACGCCATTCATCGTGGAGCTGGCCAGGGAGAAGTCCGCCACCGGAAGGCACGAGATGTTTTCGCTATTCGTCGAGTCGCCGAGCGTGCGCGCGACGATCAACGGCAAAGCCGTGGCGGGGCGGCCGTTCCCGCGCGAGTTCGCCGGCAAGAAGGACAGCAGCACGGCGTTCCTCGCGTTCTCGGAGACCTGGGTCAAAGTCGAGTGACGCGCGGCCGGCCGGCGGTGTCTATGCCGGCTTGCGCCCCACGCAGGACACCCAAGCCTGCGCAAACATTCCGACTGGGCGCTTCGCCCAAGCGCGGATCGCATCCGCGTGCGCACGTTGCCCGCCGTGCTCGAGCTGTACGGCAATTGCCCCGGCGATGTCGGAGAGGTCGTCGTAGTTCTGATAGCGTGCCTGCGCCACCACGTCGGTGCAGCCGGATTCCTGCATGAACCCCAACAGCTTGCGCCCGGCCAGGCCGTCTCCTCCGTTGCGCCTCAGGGTTTCGTTGCTCGCCCGCAGCGCGGCGGTTACCTCTTCGGTCGGCGGCGAGCAGAGGAATCCTCCCCAATCCGGAGTGCACACGCCCACGACGCCTCCGGGCCGCAGCACGCGCAAGAATTCCCGCAGCGCCTTCTCCGGTTGGCTCAGATGCTCCAGCAGCGCGTGGGAAAAGAGCGCGTCGAAGACATCGCCCGAGAATGGCAGCGCGTAAGCGCTTCCCGTCCGAAAGCTGACGTTGGCGGCGCCCCGCGCAGCCGCGTTCGCGGTGGCGAGGCTGACCTGCGATTCGTCCGTGTCCACGCCGACCACGCTGCCAGGGCCCACCCGAGCGGCGATGCCAAGGGTGATGCTGCCTGGCCCGCAACCGCAATCCAGCACCGTCATCCCGGGCTGCAGATACGGGATGAAGAACGCACCGTGCGACTCGAGGGTTCGGCGCGAGACGAAGCCCAGCGCGGCGTGCGAATAGCCCAGCGTGTACGTCTCTGTCATATCCTTTCCGGCCCCGAGATCGTTATCTGCCCGCCGACGCCGTGGCGCCACTGGCGTCAGGTCGCCTCGGCCGCGAAGCCGATCCTCGCGTGGGTGCCGTCACAATAAGGCTTGTTGGCCGAGCCCCCACAACGGCACAGAGCCGTGTTTCGAGTGCGCAGAATCGTCCGGCCGGTGCCCGTGACCACCTCCAGGTTGCCTTCGATCAGCAGCGGGCCGTTTTTCGACGGCTTCACGCGAACCGTTCCATCGCGTTGCGGGAGCGCCGCCGATTCCCGCGTCGGGGGCTCGCCGCTTGCGGTGAAGCCTGCGCCAACATGGCTGCCGTCGCATAGCGGTTTGTTCTTGGATGCACCGCAGCGGCACAAAGTGGCCCGGTATCCGCTGGCTTGCCCGGCCATTTGGAGCTCGGCGTGAAACGCGAGCGGGCCGTTCTCCCGGACGCGAACGACGTTTACCTTCGGCGCGATCTCCTGCGCGCCCGAGTCCAAGCGCTCATAGCTGATCGCCCCGGAAGGACAGTTGTGGGCGATCTCAGCCACCGCCTCGGGCGACCCGCTATCGGGTTGAATCCACGCACCCGGCGCGTTCGGCACGAAAACGTCGGGTCGCCCCAGCACACAGTTGCGCGAGTGAATGCACTTGCCGCCGTCGAAGCGAACGACGATGTGCTTGCCGCGGTACTCCTGAACCTTGTCGCTCACGATGCTCCGCCTCCAAGGATGCGCACGGGGCTGCTGGATACGCCCATCGGGCAAATGATAGCGCCTCCGGTCCTGCTCGAGCCGAAGAGGCTGTCGACTGCCAGCGCTGAGTGTTTGAAATCGGAGCGACTGCCCGTGGAGCCGGTGGCCTGCCCCCGTTACGCGCTGTGGAACGTCGCCCTGGAACGACCGGTGGATCAGACAGGCCTAAGCGGGGTAATTCACACTTCATGAAGGCCCGAACGGCACAATGTACCGATCCGCCGCATCAAGCTGGTCGGCTGCGCGACCAGCATGCCGACCGCAAGCCGCGCTTCTCAAGTTGTGTGCATCGCCGCCGTTAGCTTGCGCATGGACGCCGCGGCAGGTGTGACCCGGCGCAAAGGAGTCGAAAATGCGTCATGTCTTCACCCTCGCCACGGCAGCCTTGATCGTCACCCTCACCCAGGGATGCCACACCGAGCCGCCACAGGCCGACATGCTCCAGACCGGGCGGGTCGAGGGGGTTTACGTCGAGGCGTATGCGGGTGTATTCGTGGAACGACAGCTGGCCGGCGATCCGACCGGCAAGGCCCTTTGCGCTTACGTCACCTTCGCGCGCCCCTTGGCGGACGGCCGAACCTTCGCCACGGCCCAATTGCCGGCGTTCCTCGGCGTCGAAGCCGGAGACCTGGTGCAGGTGCGCGTTGCCGATCCCGGAGCCTTCGAGGCAGACGCCCTGCGCGAGCGCAACCAAGTCACTCTCCTGGTAGCAAAAAGCACGACCCAAGCCGCCCGCGACTTTGGCAATCCAAGCCCCCCGCCCACGAAATTGAGCGCAGTCGCCATGGATCGATTCTAGGCCGGACCGCTCCTTGCTTTTGGCGGTCAACGCACCAAGTCCTTACGCATCCAAAAGCACGCGCTTTCGATCGAACCCGGGTATCCAAAGGAGCAGCATGAAGAGTGTCGTGGGCATTCTCGCTTTGGCCGCTGTGATCGCGCTGGTGCAAGGCTACGCCCGCGTGGCGGAGCTGAGCGGCAGCGTCCACGCCGGAGTCGTCGAACGCGTGTACGTCGAGCAATATCCGGGCATCTATGTCGATCGTGATACCGCCTTGCGCGGGCTCGGCGGCCCGGTCTGGGTCGACGTGAAGTTCCCCGAACCGCTGGCCGATGGCCGCACCGCCGCCATCGCCGTGGTGCCCCGCTATATGCGGGTCGAACCGGGCGATCAAGTAGAAATGCGCTTCGCAGGCGGCGACGGATCGCAGAGCGAGGCGGCGCTGGATCAGAACCGGGTAACCACGCTGCTGCAACGGCGGCACGCCATGGTCGAGGTATCCACCGGCGGCGGGCTCTCGGGCTCGGATCATAACACTCGGGCCTTGGTCGGCATGTAGCTCGCCAGCCCGGAAGGTCGCCACCGCCGCGAGCCCGATGGGCCGTCCTAAGTCAACGCATGAACTGCGGCTTGATCCAGCGCGGCAGCGCCAGCACCGCGTCGGGGAACAAGATCACAAATAGCAGGATAGCGAGCATCGGCAACAGCAGGACGCCGACGTCGCGGAGCGCCTCGCGGATCGTCACCTTTCCTAGCGCACAGGCGATGAGCAGGCACAGGCCGTAGGGCGGGGTCACCAGACCGAACGCGATGGAGATCACACCGATGATCGCGAAGTGGACAGGGTGCATGCCCACGCTGTGTGCCAGCGGCGCCAGGATGGTGCCGAGGATGATGATGGCTGGAATGGCGTCGATGAAGCAGCCGATGACCAGAAACGATCCCGCCACGATGAACCCCACGCTGGTCACGCCGCCTCCCCACTTGGACACCGCGTCCACGAACAGCTGCGGTACGTGAAAATAAGCCAGCAACCAACC
Source organism: Burkholderiales bacterium (assembly GCA_035501675.1). Taxonomy (GTDB): domain Bacteria; phylum Pseudomonadota; class Gammaproteobacteria; order Burkholderiales; family SHXO01; genus SHXO01. The sequence continues at coordinate 3,946 of DATJVW010000312.1, read as the reverse complement.
AAACGCGGACGCGGTGCCGATGCAGAACAGGGAGATGGCGGCAAAGCGGGCTGACTCGTAGAACACGCGCGGTACTTGCCGGAACGCGAGCGCCCGGTAAGCAAAGACTCCCAGCAACAGCGCGTAGAGCACCGCGACGACCGAGGCCTCGGTCGGCGTGAACAAACCACCGACGATTCCGCCCACGATGATCACGGGGGTCATCAGCGGCAGAAGCGCGGTGCCCAGCGCGCGCAAGAACTGCCTCCACGACGCGCGGGCGTAGACCGGATACTTGCGGGCCTTGGCGTAGACCAATACGGCCCCCATCAAAGACAGGCCAATCATCACGCCCGGGACGACTCCGGCCAGAAACAGCCCGCCGATCGAAACCGAGATGACCCCGCCCCAGACGATCATCAAGATGCTGGGCGGGATGATCACCCCCATCACTGATGCACACGCGGTAAGCGCCGCGGTAAAGGGCGCGTCGTAGCCCTGCTTCTTCATGGCGGGGATCAGCACGCCGCCCACACCCGCCGCGTCGGCGGTGCTGGAGCCCGAGATGCCGGCGAACAGCATGCTCACCACCACGTTCACGTGCCCGAGTCCGCCCGGTAGGTGGCCAACCATGGTGCGCGCGAGTGCCACGAGCTTGTCGGTGATGCCCGCCGAGTTCATCAGGTTCGCGGCGAGCAGGAAGAAAGGCACGGCGAGCAGGATGAACGAGTTGTAGGACTTGAGCATCTCGTTGAGCAGCAGGAAGGGCGTGAGCCGCTCATCGATGAAAAACACGGGGATGCACGCCAGACCGAGGGCAAACGCGACCGGCACGCGCACCACGAGCAGCGCGCCGAACACGCCGAAAAGCATCAGCGCGACTTCAAGCGCGCCCATGCCGGCCTTGGCGGTACAGCGCGACGTCGTCCCAGATCTTCTCGCCCAGGAAAACAGCGAAGGCTAAACCCGCGAGCGGCCAGGCGGCATGGATGAAGAGCATGTTGAGTCCGGTAAGCTCCGACTCTTGGTCGAGGCCGAACAGCGCGAAGCGATACCCGAACACGAGGAAGGTCAGCGCCATCAGCAGCATCGCGGTATGGACGAAGATCCGGCTGATGGCCTGGCCGCGTGCGGTCCTGGGCTTGGGCAATACGTCTAGATCGAAATGCGAGCCGTCGCGCACGGCGATCATGGATCCGATCATGATGATCCAGATGAAGCAGAAACGCGCCACCTCCTCGGTCCATATGTAGCGCGGGATCAGCTCGGTGAAGCGTGACAGAATCTGCAGTACCACCGGCACCACCAGCGCCATCATCAGCACGGTCACCAACACCTGCAGTGCGCGGTAGAACCCGTCTATCGTCTTTCTCATGCGTTACTTGACGGCGTTGATCTGGACGAACACGGCCTCCGCGCCGACTTCCTTGGCATAGGCTTGGCGCACGGGCTCTGTGAGCTTGAGCAGCTGGTCGCGATCGCTGAACTCCACGAGCTTGATCTTGCCTTCCTTCGCCAGCCTCTCGAGCCGTTGCCGGTCCTCGCTCGACTCGAGCCGACGCCCGTACTCTCCCGCCTCCTTGCCCGCTTTGACGATGGCCGTCTGCAGCTCTTGGGGCAGACGCCGGAAGGTCTTACCGCTGAAGCACAGCGGCCGTACCGTAATGGCGTGCCGGGTCTGGACAATGTAGGGACCGACTTCGTAGAACTTCATCTGCTCGACGCCTAGCGCCTCGTTCTCAGCGGCATCGATCACGCCGGTTTGGATCGCGTTGTAGATTTCGGCGTACGCGATCACCGAGGGCGCGGCACCAATGGCCTGGAAGGTTTGCGTCTGGATCGGCGCCCCCATCACCCGCAACTTCAGCCCCTTCAGCTCCGCCAGGTTGTGCACCGGCTTGTCGACGATGAGATTGCGCACGCCGCCGCCGGCGTAACCGAGGATCAGAACGTCGGCCTTCTTCGCGACTTCGTCGGCGATCGGCTTGAGCATGTCGGCGTCGAGCACCTTGCGCCACTGATCCACATCCCGGAACAGAAACGGCATGTCCATGAGCGGCGCCGACTTGGCGAAGGTCGACATATGCGACGGCGACACGATGGCATAGTCCACCGAGATGCCCTGGTTCAGGTAGGCGAAGTAGTCCTTTTCCAGACCCAGCTCGCTGTTGCGATGCAGGACGAAGGTGATCGGCTTGCCGTAGTACTTCCGGGTCAGCTCCTCGAACTTGAGCAAGGTCTTGTTGAACGCGTGCTCGTCGGCGAACTGGACAGCACCGTGCAGCGTGATCGGCGAATCGGCCGCAGCGGCGGGTGCGAACGCCGTACAGGCGAGCCACAGGCTGAGCAGGAAGCACCGAAGAACGCCATCTGAACCCGTGGCTACGCGATACCGGGGCATGCCGCTGGTGACCGCCATCGTCTCGTTCCTCCCGAATATTCGCGCCACGCTCGTTCGCCCGCCGCTTGTCTTTGGCCCAGCGGCTCGGCCGGTGCGCTTTCCTACGTTCGCATGGCCTGGATACGCTGTGACAGCGCGGACTGGAGCAGCAGAACGTCGGGCCCGAAGAAGAACAGCTGGAAGCCGCGCGCCAGATATACCTTCGCGAAGGCCTCGGTGGGCGCCGCAATCGCCAGAACCCGTCTATGCTTGCGCGCGGCCTGAACGATGCGGTCGACGGCGGCGAGGTAGATCGGGTGCTCGAGCTCACCCGGGACACCGAGGAAGTTGGACAGATCCATGAACCCGATGCACAGGCAGTCGACGCCGGGAACCGCCGCGATCTGTTCCACGTTCCCGAGCCCCACCTCGGTCTCGATTTGCAGCATCAGCAGGCAGCGCTGATTGGCCCGCTCTAACTTGCCGCGCGCAGCGCCGCCCGTATAGTCGTCATGGGCCGCCCCGAGAACGGCCCCGCGCCGACCCGCCGGTGGGTATCGAGTCCAGGATACGATGTCGCGCGCCTGTTCGGCGGTTTCCACCATGGGAAGCATGACGCCCAGCGCCCCGACGTCCAGCGCACGCGCAACGAACTGGTACTGATAAGTGGGGACCCGCACCAGGGGGACGACGTCCAGCCCGCGACAGTACGCGACCTGCTGTTTGATCGTGTCGATCCCCGCGCCGGAATGCTCCATGTCGAGCAGGACGAACTCGGCACCCGCTTCGCGCGCGATCTGCGCGAGCCCCGGTGTGAAGAACTCGAACGCGAACAGACCGTAGCTGTTCTCGCCCCGCAGCAGCTTGTCCTTGAGTGGATTGGAGCGCATAGTCGTGGCTCGTGATTCGTGATGCGTGATTCGCAAAGTCTAATTCAGCTTTCACTTCCTTCAGTGGTGAAAGTACGGCACCCGCCCCAGTACCTGCTGATTCACCACGTTCTTGGGGACGCGTCCCTGGGCCAGGTCGCGGCAGGCGCTGAACACGCTGGCGGCGACGGCGTTGATGCACTCGTCGGTCAGGCAGATGTAGTGCGGCGTGACGATGAGATTGTCGAGCTTGAGCAGCGGATTGTCGGCCGGTGTGGGCTCCTGCTCGAACACGTCGATGGCAGCGCCGGCGATCGTCCCATTGGAGAGCGCCTCGCAGAGCGCCTCTTCGTCGACGATCGGACCCCGCGCTGTATTGACGAAAAACGCGCTCCGCTTCATCAGCGAGAACTGACGCGCGCCGATCATGTGTCGCGTCTGCTCGTTGAGCGGACAGTTGACGCACACGAAATCCGCCGCGCGCAACAGCGTATCCAAATCCACCAGCTTCACGCCCAGCGGCGCCACGGATTGCTGCGTCACATAGGGGTCGCAGCCCAGGTGGCGCATGGCGAAGGGCATGGCCAGCCGGAACAGCTCAGAGCCGATGTTACCCACACCGATGGAGGCGAGCACGCGGCCCGACAGGCCGGTGCCCATGTGGTTGATCCGCTCGGCCCAGCGTCCCTCCCGCACCAGCCGATCCTTGGTCGCGACG
>DATJVW010000311.1:0-7382 GCA_035501675.1 Burkholderiales bacterium | reverse complement strand
AGGTCGAACCCGACACACTGCTGGCGCCGATCCACGGTCCCTACTGGGGCTACCGGCAGCGCGCGCGCCTGTCCGTCAGACAGGTAGCCGGGAAAGGGGGCGCGCTGGTGGGCTTCCGCGGGCGCCGCGCGCACCGTATCGTCGACATGGACTCCTGCGAGGTGCTGCCGCCCCGCATCTCGGCCCTCATCGCCCCGCTGCGCGAGTTGATCTCCGGCCTTGCATTGGGGAACCGCATTCCGCAGATCGAACTGGCGGTCGGGGAAGACGCCGAAGTGTTGTCGCTGCGAGTGCTCGATCGGTTGCCCGACACCGACCTGGCGCTGGTGCGCGCGTTCTCGGCCCGGCACAGCGTTGAGATCTACCTGCAGCCGGCCGGCCCGGGCTCGCTTTACCCGCTCGATCCCGCGACGGCGCACCCGCTGCTCTACCGCCTGCCCGAATTCGGCCTGACGATGCGCTTCGGCCCGAGCGATTTCACGCAGGTCAACTTCGCTGTCAACCGCGTCCTGGTGCGACGGGCCATCGCGTTGCTCGAGCCGGGCGCGGGCGCGCGCGTGGTTGACCTGTTCTGCGGGTTGGGCAACTTCAGCCTGGCCATCGCGCGTCGCGGCGCGTCTGTGATCGGCGTGGACGGCAGCGCGGAGCTGCTGGCGCGTGCCGAGGACAACGCCAGAAGCAACGGACTGGCCCACCAGGTCCAGTTCATTGCCGCCAACCTGTTCGAAAACCCAGCGGCCCTACTAGCGCAGCTGGGCCGCTTCGATCACATGCTGATCGACCCGCCGCGCGACGGCGCCCACGCCGTGGCCCGGGCCCTGGACACGAACGCACCGCGACGCATCGTGTACGTCTCCTGCAACCCTGCCACGCTGGCACGCGATGCCGGCATCCTGGTGCACGACAAGGGCTACCGGCTGTGCGCGGCCGGCGTGGTGAACATGTTCCCGCACACTTCACACGTCGAGTCGATCGCGCTCTTCGCCAGGCCGCAATGAAAACGGGGCTGCCGCAGCAGCCCCGCTGACATGACGAGGCGCTCGCGCTAATCGCGATTGCCGGCGAAGGCCAACAGCAGATTGAGCAGAAACACGAAGATGTTGTAGATGTCGATATAGATCTTGAGCGTCGCCATGATGTAGTTGGTCTCGCCACCGTTCACGATCTGGCTGACGTCATACAGGATATAACCGGCGAACAGCACGACGCCAACGGCCGAGATGGTGAGTGAGGCCGCCGGGACCTGGAAAAACAGGTTGGCGATCGCCCCCAACACCAGCAGAATCAGGCCCACGAAGAGAAATTTACCGAGGAAGCTGAAGTCCCGCTTGGTCACCGTTACATAGCTGGCCAAACCGAGGAAGATCGCACCCGTTCCCCCGGCCGCCAGTCCGATCAACTGCGCACCGTTACGGAAGTGCAACGCATACTGCAGCATGGGCCCCAACCACCAGCCCATCAGGAACGTGAACGCCAGCATCGCGACCACGCCCCACATGCTGTTACGCAGTGCGCTGACGGCGAACAGCGTACCGAAGATCACTGCGAGCATGATCAGCGGGGCCGCGATCGGGTGTTGCGCCGCCCACGCGAAGCTCGTGTTCACCCCCACCCACGCGCCGATCACCGTCGGAATCATCGACAGGCCCAGCAACATGTAGGTGTTGCGCAGGACGTTGTTTCGTTCGGCGGCTAATACCGGCGCCTGGGCCGGTACTCGAAGTTCGGGTTGCATGGTAGTTGGGCCTCCGTTGCTCAATCGATCAAGAACTCAGAGTAGGTCAGCCGGGCGAAAGTTTCAACCCTGGTTGGTCGAATGAGACGCAAAGGGTTATCATTCGGGCCGCTTTCGGAGGGTTGGCAGAGCGGTCTAATGCGGCGGTCTTGAAAACCGTTGTGGGGCAACCCACCGGGGGTTCGAATCCCTCACCCTCCGCCAGTTAAGGTACACATCATACTGATTATATTCCATTTTATGAGCTAAATTCTAGAAATTAACCTACAACCCGGTTTCTGCCCACCAATGGGCTGTGGGAGCGACCTGGAAAAGAATGCTGGCATATCCTCTAACCACGTGCTTCCTAAGTGTCATACGCTCCCTCGTGCCTTCATGAAGTCTTGTTCATCACACGCCTCCCTCTCAAGCCCGTACTTGCCAAAACGGCAGCAATACCTCCTCGCAAACCTCCGCACTTCTCTACTTTTTCTCTAGACTTGTCTGTGGTTGGAGATTGATTCCTTTGCGCGCCTCTCGAGGTGTCGTGTACCTCGCATGACCTGCGCACATTTTGAGATGTTCACGGTGAGCACCCCGTCCTCGCTTCGGTTGCGGTGCGGCGGGCGCGCCCCCCCTCAAGACTGGAACAAGCGGTTGTACTCGAACAGCCGGACAACCTTTGCGGAGATCCGAGCGGCGTCGGCGTGTGCGGGATTGATCAGTGCTATCGGTTCCTCGGGCACGACTACGGAGGGCACCAAGAGAATAGGCGACCGAAGCGATGCTAGCCAATTCAAACCAAACGTAACGCTCCCGCGTCCTGCTGGTATGGCCGCCCACGTGGGAGGCAGGCTGGTGGCGTCGACCTCCTCACGCTTGCCCCATATGTCGTCGGGCACATCGATTTCGACGAGGTATTTGTTCAGCGGCAACCCAGCGTCGTCGATATGTGCGGCGGTTTCGAGCACTGCCATGGCAATCGTCGGCGCACAGTACACAACGGCCTCCTTCTCGTCATTCCAGCGGCCCGGGCGGGCGGCAGCCCCACCACCGCTGAGATCGTCGGCCGCGTACTTGCGGGTCTCGGCGGCGATCCGCCAGAGCTTCACTGGTAGGCGCCGCTCTCGATCGAGCCGAGCAGCCTTGCTACCACCTGCACCCCAGTGGGGGTGTCCAGCAGATCGGCGGGCTTGCGTCCGCCTAGAGCGGGCTGAGGGCGCTCAATCCACAGGCCAAGCCAGCGGGCTGCATCGAAGTCCTGCGCGGCATCGGCCGTGCTGTCGGTGATGATCCGCTGGGCAATCCCCAAGAGCTTCACCATGCCGATGGCGGACTGACCGCCGCGGCCGGCTATCATCTCCCCGGCTGCCGCCTTCTTCTCGGCGGTGGCCTTGGCAAGGCCAAGGATCCGAAAGATGCGCGAGGATGGAATCTCCATCCGCCTGGACAGGTCCTTGATGAAGAATCCCGGCACGCCCTCGCGCTCGATTTCGACGATCTGCATAGGCGTCGCGTCGCAAATCTGCTGCACGTAGGCGTCGATGCCGGTCTTTGACCGGTAGACGATCGCTTTCCTCTCGCCAGCCGCGGAACGAAGGGGCTGCTTGGCAGCAGAACCCAAAGGCGTGCCGCCCGAGCGCCGCAGGCGCCTCGCGCGTGGACGCGAGGCTTTGACCTGACGCGGTGATTTTGTCGCCGAGCCGGCCTTACTGGAGACGTTGGACATTGACCTGATCCGTTGGCTATAAGGATACACATTATAGCCTCAATTGAGACGACGTTGCTGCAGTCCTATACCGTCACGAAGATCGTGAGAAATCCGTCGAAAGCGTACCCTCTCGATAAAGTAGCGACGCCCTCAAGGAAAGGCCCATCGCAGCTGAGCAGGCACCTGCATGTGAACTGTGGAGGCACCGTGGGCGGAGAACCCATCACCCCGATAGCGCAGCGCCCATCCATCATCGGCTGCACAACCGCACCCAGTGCTTCGACGTATAGCCTTAGCGGCGTCGCCGGGAATTTTTCTTGAAGCGCTGCGACGGCGCTGGTGAGCTGATCGAGCGGGAACATCACGTCCACCACGACGCACAGCTCAGGCTCGAGACCATCCGATAGGCCCTTCGCGCGGGCCCGTGAAGAGGACTTGAAGAGCCGTGAACACCCAGGCTCCCCAGCATTCGCAAGTCTCGAAAGCTGCGGGTAAGCATCTAGCCCTCGAAACGTCCAGGCCTTGCCTTGACGGTGCCGTTCACGCCGCACGAGCGACCGTTCGTCAGTTCCTCCTTAACCACCCCCATCCGGGGTGCGTTAAGGGACTTCGCGGGGCTGAAGCGGATACGGGCGTCCCGGCGGGATGAATCGACGCACACAGACGACCCGGTACCGATGTGACCGATTGGCGTAAGGAGCGAGAAAGATGAGCCAGTTTGTATCGCTAAGTGAGCGGCCGTTTAGGCTGGACGCATCTCTGGTCTCGACAGAGCAACAGTCATTGTCCGCGTCTGCGGCGCTGCCCCTAGAGGCGCTCGAGCATGGGGCGTATTACGCGGGTAAGCTTGGTCTCGAGCTGGCGGTCGCGCGCTGGCACGCGAAGAAGCGGCGCTTCGTGTTCGAGGTCTTCGCACTGGGCCGGCAGAGCGTGAGATCCGTTGCGCATGTTGCTGATCCCGGGTTACAAGAACGGTTTGCTCCACTTTCAAAGACTGAGCCCAGAGACACGTACCGGGTCAGCGACTACGCCTTTGAAACCGCGGCCTAGGATGGGCGCGACACGGCGCAGACGGAGTCGTGTGCTGTCGACCGTCTGACCCCAGGTCATGCCACCCGGTGGCCGCCCTCTGCGTTCGCGCTGAAGCGCCCGTTCACGAGGAGCGAGAGCCTTCGACTGAAGCAGCGCGCAGGTAAGACAGCGTGCCGGCCACTTACCTCGCATAGGGCGTCGGCCCGACCGGGACGGCTGGGCCCATCCGCGTGGAGATCGAGCGCCCGCAGCGTTTGGCCGATTCACCCTGCGCCAGCGAAAAGCCCCGCCTCGCGGGGCTTTTCGCTGGTTGCTTGCCGCGCGGACCTCAGAGCAAAGCCTTGGCCGCCGCCATCGCAGCGTCCATGTCGGGCAGCTCGGTGATCTCTGGAACGATCTGCATGTAGCGAATGACGCCACTCTTGTCGGTGACGATCACGGTTCGCGTCAGCAGGTGCAGCGGTACGATCAACAGCCCCGTGCTCATGCCGAACTCGCTGGTCTTGTAGTCGGAGAGGAAGACCATGTCCTTGGCCTTGGCGGCCCGCTGCCAGCGCCACTGGGCGAAGGGAAGGTCCATGCTGACCGTGACGAGCTCCACGTTCTGTGCCAGCGTCGGATCCTTTTCCACCAGCTCGTGCGTCTGGGCGTTGCAGGTTGGCGTGTCGAGCGAAGGCACGACGTTGATGATTCGCACTTTGCCTTTGTTGTCCGCGATATTCACGGGCGCCAGCCCGGCACCGGTCAGCGTCGCCGCAGGCAACGGATCGCCGACTTTGATGCCAGCCCCAGTGAGCGGCAGCGGGCTGCCTTTGAACATGACTGAATGGCCGTCACCGGCCTGAGCATTCCCCGTGTTGACCGGGATCTGCATCGCTTCATCGGCGTAGACGGCTGCGGACCAGCCGAGCAGCGCGGCGGCTAGTCCTGGAACAAGAACGGTGAGTCGCATGGTTTCCTCCATCGTGTTGTCGGGGTAGCAGTGACGGGTATGGCCGGGCGAACAGAAACGCTCGGCAAGGTTGTTGTGACTACGCAAAGCTGTCTGCGGCCGCGGGCGATGCCGCAACCCCTAGTGTCTAACAAACTGCCCGTCCCGGCAAAGGAAAGATGTCCGATGCGGATCCGTCGCCGCATGGTCCGAAAGCGTCGGCTTGGCTGAATTACATCTACGCGTCGTGGGGTTTTTCGGTCCAGATGACCCCGGCCGGGGTAGCGGCCCCAACTGCGCGGCATGGCGCGGGCACAGAGCGTATGCCAGCGCCGGCCCGTCGTACGCACGCAGTAACCCGCCGGCCGGTCAAATCCGGCTCGGTGGGATGAAGCCACTCGCCCTGTCAGCGGCGGCGCGAGAGTCGCTTGGAGCCGTTCCCGGCGACGGCCTGCTGGCGCAGGCGCTTATACAGCCGGGGTTCGGCGGACTTCAGGTAGGAGATCACCTGAAAGTCGCCGCGCGTGATCTTACGCACGTCGATCTGATCCACGTGCACCAGGCGCAACAGCTCCCGCACGGGTTTGGGCATGGTGCGCCCGCTTTCGTAGCGGGAGCCCCCGCTCTGGGTCACGCCGATCCGGCCCCAGAATTCCTGCTGGTTCAAGCCCAGACGATGGCGGATGTCGCGAGGTTTGGAGAGCCTGTCGCTAGCTTTCATCTTGATGTCATATCCACACAGTTGAACACGGAGCGCGAAGCACAGCGCGCTTGATTTGTTGGGCTTCGACTATCGCCGGAAAGTTCCATCCACCCGTATAACATGAGGCAACCAGACACCGGGTGAGCGCCAGCCCGGGGCCCGAGCGCTGCAGCGTTGATGCTGGCCGCATGGCGGAGTGTCGCTCCATGCGCACAACGCTTGGGATGCACCGAGCTCGATCCGGGGCCGGCGCGGTTCAGCCGTCGGTGGGCCGGATCGGGGCTCGCGCAAGCCGGAATTACGGCAGGCGGAAGGTGACCAGCGCGCCGGAATCCTTCGGGAAGGTGTTGTATGGATAGCCGAAAAAGGACGCGTAGTCATCCCCGGCGAGCCCGCCCCACCCCGTCTCCACCGCGATGTATTGCTTCCCGTCCTTGCCCTTGTAGCTGATGATGCCGCCATTGTGGCCCTGGCCGTTGTTGTGCTTCCACAGCTCCTTGCTGGTCGTGGCGTCCAGTGCGCGCAGCCAGCCACGCGGATCGGGCACGAACAGCAGATTTCCAGCCGTGGACAGCAGGCTCGCCAGCGGCGGTTCGGGGAACTCCACTTCCCATCGCTTGGCGCCGGTCAGCGGATCGCTCGCCGAGATGTGCCCCCGCACCTTGCCGTCGGGCGGGTTCACGAGACTGAAGTCAGCACCGATGTTGAGCTGCGCCATCGGTTCCAGGATCGGTGCGGACTTCTTCACCGTGAGATCCATGCACCATTCGTTGCCTACCTTGTAGTACAAGCCGGTCTTCGGGTTATAGCTGCCCGAGTTCCAACTGATGCCGCCGGCGATGAAGGGGCATAGATTCTTCTGCTCGCCCTCGGCGAAGTCGCGGCGCCCGATCAGCTCGCCCGTGCGCGGGTCGATATCCTTTACGAAGTTGATGTTCTTGACCAGGCGCCACACGTTCTGCACCTTGGCGTTGCGGTCATAGACGAAGATAAACCCGCCCTTGTTCGCGTGCACCATGTACTTCTTGCCGCCGCGCTCGAGCATCACGAACTCGCCCACGGCGCTGTCGAAGTCCCAGGCGTCGTGGGGCAGCTCCTGGTGGTAGGCCTTGAGTTCGCCTGTGTCCAGGTCGAGGCCGACGACGGTGCTGGTGTAGAGGTTGGTCCCGGGGCGCGCCCCGGCCGTCATCCAGTCCGGGCCCGACCAGTCGTACAGCGGGGCGGGGTTGGCGGTGCCCCACCAGACCAAATTGGTGTCGGGATCGTAGCTCCCCGCCATCCAACCGCCGCC
>DATJVW010000310.1:0-2305 GCA_035501675.1 Burkholderiales bacterium | reverse complement strand
CCCGACCAGGGCTTGACCGGCGCCGGCGCCTTCCAGCGCATATCCCCCACGGGCGGGGCAGCAAATGGAACGCCCTTGAAAATCGAGATGCCATTCTCCGCAGTCCCACTGACCGTGCCTCCGGTGACCTTCACTTGCGTGATATCGGCAATAGCAGCCTTGAGAGGCAATGAGGCAAGCAGGATCAGAGCAATGCTACGCATGTGCGTTTCCGCTGCCCCGGGCTGCCGCGATGCGCTGGAGGAACTCCCGCATGGTCGTTGGTTTGCGACCGGTGATCGTTTCGTAGTCGCCTGTGGTGATATCGAACTCACCGCTTTCGATCGCACGCATCGTGCCGAGGGAGCTTCTGGCCAGTTCCGCCGGCACGCCCCAGTGCTCAGTCATGTAGGCGGGCCACTCCTCGACAGGTACGCCCTCATAGCGGATTGACCGACCAAATGCATCGCTCATGAGCGCGCAGATCTGCTTGCCGGTGAGGGTCTCTTCCATGGTTTCCGTGTAGATCCGGTTCTCGTGTCCGGGCTTTGCGAGCACAGTCGCGGCCGACACGCCCAGATCATCACGGGCAATGAAAGCACAGGGAGCCGACCCGGCGGCGCGGCGAAGCACACCCGTGCTGAGCGTCTCCTCCAAATCGCCCACCATGATGTCGGCGTACAAGGCGTGACGCAGAATGGTGTAGTCCATCCCCGATGCCATCAATGCCTGTTCCGTCGGCCAGTGCACCTCGATCGTGTGATCGGCGCGCGACGTCGCGCTCGCTCCGGCGAAGCTGGTGTAGGCAAGCCGGCGGACACCGGCTCGCTTGGCGCTCTCGATGGCGTTCAGGTTCTGACGAGGACGGACCGAGTTAGGGGCATAGGTCGAGATGATCAGAGCCGCATCGATTCCCTCGAACGCGGCAGTCAGACTGCCAGGGTCGTCAAAGTCGGTACGGCGCACCTCCACTCCCGATGTCGCCAATTCACGCGCAAAGGCGGTGAAAGGATCCCGCGTGCCGGCCACGAAACCCGAAGGCCCCACGAGCGTCCGAAGGTTCGCGACCACCTGTCCGCCGAGGTGTCCGTTCGCGCCCGTGACCATCAGCATGCTGACACCTTCCAATTGACCCACATTCGATCGCGACACTCTCGCAGGCTGTTTTGCCGGAATCAACGAAACAGCAGGGGCGCAACGTCGCGCAGATATCGCCGCCACACGCGCCAATGGTGGGCACCTTCGGTCTCGACGAATACGTGCCGAATGCCGGCCTTCTGGAGCGCCTCATGAGTGCTGCGCGCACCGACCATCGCAGCATCCTCGGCTCCGCAGGCGATCCACAGCAATTTGAGCCGCTTGTTTGCGCCATCGGGATCCGCTGCCAACGGCGCGATCGGATCCGGGCCCACCGGAGTGGATACCGGATTCCCAACGAGACCGGCGCTCATGATTCCCACGTAACTGAACGTATCCAGATGGCCGAGTCCGAAGCGGCCGGCCTGCATGCCTCCCATCGAGAAACCCATGATGGCGCGATTTTCACGGTTGGCCAGCGTGTGATACTTGCCGTCTATGAGCGGGATGACATCCTCCAAGATGTCGCGCTCGTACAGGGCGAAGTCGCCCCCGAACGGGCCCGCCCCGGCTGGTGGAATCCCGGTGCCGTCCCCGTTCACTGAAGCGCCGCCGTACCCCAGAGGCATCACGACGATGAAAGGCTTGATGGCCTTCTTGGCCAGCAGGTTATCGAGAATGTCGTTCGCGCGCCCGTAGCGATGCCAGGAGTGGTGGTCGTTCGCGAAGCCGTGAAGCAAATACAGCACCGGATAGCGCTGGCGTGGATTGGCATCGTAGCCCGGCGGCAGATAGACGTTGAGCTCGCGCACCACCCGGTTCGACTCGGACTTGTAGAGAAGTGTGCGGATCTCACCGTGCGGCACGTCTTGAACGTCGTAGAACATCGGCCCGTCGCCAGGCACGCTCACGATGCTCGTCGTCGTACTTGGCACATAACCGATCTTCAGCCGTGGGTTGGCCGGATCGGGTAGCCGCACACCATCGACAATAAAGTAGTAGACATACACGTCCGGTTTCAGCGGCCCCACTGAGGCGCTCCAGACACCGTCGGTGTCCCGATTCAAAGCCACATCGGGCCCGAAGTCCCCTGACACGGTCACCGCTCTTGCCTCATTGGCACGCAAGCGGAAAGTCACCCTTCCGTCGGACACCACGGGAGACGCAACGGCGGCTCCAGCGCCACCCGATCGCATTCCAACTTCCTGCGCGGAGGCCGGAAAGGCCATCGCGAGCGTTGCGGCCGCAA
>DATJVW010000309.1:0-6391 GCA_035501675.1 Burkholderiales bacterium | reverse complement strand
AAGTTGTTGAAGATCATGTCCCTCGATGGGTCCTTCGGAGTTGAGAGATTCGCCGTCCCGGACCCGCGGACTATACGCAACACCTCTTGCGCCTAACTGTCGTTAAGCTTGCGAAACACTGACTGGTCAATCATGTTACGGATTGCGAGCCAGAGCGCGACGAATGTCGGAGTGCGTGCATGTACATCAGTGCCAGTCAGCATCTTCATTGCGGCGTGCTCGGCACGCCGGCTAGGGTAAGTCGTTCGTAAGTTCGCTCGTGTAGCTTCGCCGCGACATGCACTTGCTCGTTGTTGAGCGTGACTCGAGGCTCGATTCCAGTACGGGGAAGCCGCTGCGCAGACTTAGGCTCCATTCGGTCGAGCCATGACGGATAGATACCGCTGAAGAGCTCAGGCAGGAGAGAAGATTGACACGAGCTAGGAGCGAATGGATCGTCAGCCGGACTCGGCGTCTGCCACTGGTCCGGACGAGATGCAATCGTGTCGGCCCGGTGGAGCCGTCCTTTCGGCCCCCACGCGCTATCAAGCGGCTGCCTATCCGGGAGCACGTACCCTGGCCCCCAGTTGGCGACCGATCTGCGGTCCTGCCCCGTGAGCGGCGAGCGCGAGCAAGGGGGCGACACAAAGGCGCTGCTTGAGTCTGCTTCTCCAAACCTGAAGGACCATGAAAGAGTCTGCATCGACCTCTCAGCTACGCGGCGCGCGCGCCTTGCCAAGGCGCAGTCAGATTTCTATCGTCGCAGCGCTTGTGGGGCTGGCAACCACGGCAGTTGGGCTGGCAGCCGTAGGAGGCGCGTTGTTCGGAAACGCGTCCCAGAGCTCCGCAGAGGCACCAGCGAGCCCCGGAACGTTCCGACCTACGTCTGCGCAATTGGCCAGCCTCAAGGTCGCACCGGTCCAGATGGTGACTTTCCGTTCCGAGCAAGTGACCGACGGCAAGATCGCAGTAAACGGCGATCGCACCACACCCGTGTTCTCCCCTTACTCAGGCCGGGTTACCAGGATCTTCGCCAACCTCGGAGATCACGTTAGACAGGGTGAGCGGTTGCTCGCGCTCGAAGCGGTGGAGTTTGCGCAAGCACAGAACGATTTGATCAGCGCCGCATCGGCGGTGAACACGGGCCGCTCTCAACTGTCCTTGGCGCAAACCAACGAGCAGCGCAAGCACGCTTTGTACGACGCCAAGGCCGGTGCGCTGCAGGACTGGCAGCAGGGTCAAGGCGAGCTGGTGACCGCCCAGAACGCGCTGCGCTCCGCGGAGACCGCGCTTGCCTTGGTGCGCAACCGTCTGCGGATCCTCGGCAAGAGCGATGCGGAAATCAGCGCGCTCGAAAGCGCGCAGAAGGTCGATCCGGTGTCCTTTGTCGTGGCACCTATCCGCGGCAACGTGACGGATCGTCAGGTCGGTCTCGGCCAATACATCCAGGCCGGAGCTTCGACTCCTGTCTATTCGATTGGAGACCTTTCAACGGTCTGGCTTGTTGGGAACGTGCGCGAAGCCGAAGCCCCACTGATGCGGCGTGGCGTGCCGGTGGAAGTTCATGTAATGGCCCTGCCGGGAAAGGTGTTCAAGGCCAAGCTCACGTACGTCGCGCCTTCGGTTGACCCGAACACGCGTCGATTCCAGGTGCGCGCCGAGGTCGAGAACCCGGACGGGGAGCTGAAACCGGAGATGTTCGCGAGCTTCAGCATCATCACCGGCAAGGAGTCGGCGTCGCCAGCGGTGCCACAGGACGCCATTGTTTATGAAGGCGACAATGCTCGCGTGTGGATCGTCCAGCCGGACGGCACGATCAGTTCCCGAGAGATAGGCGTCGGGAGAACGAGCAACGGGATGGTCGAGGTGCTGGCCGGATTAGAACCAGGGCAAGAACTGGTGACCAGCGGCACCCTGTTCATCGATCGTGCCGCCAGGCGAGATTGACTGAGCGCAGCCAACGCGGCCATTGAACATCGTGTCGCGCTTCCCACGGATGTAGTTTGCCTTGAACGGGATTGTCGCCTTTGCGCTGAAACAGCGCATTTTGATGGTCTTGCTGCTCGGGCTCGCGTTCGGCGCCGGCATCGTCAGCTTTCTCAAGCTCAATATCGAAGCCTATCCCGACCCGGTACCGCCGCTGGTCGACGTCATCACTCAGAGCTCGGGCCAGTCGGCAGAGGAGATCGAGCGCTACATCACCATCCCGATCGAGATCCAGATGGCGGGCATCCCGCACGTCACCGCCATCCGCACCATCTCTCTGTTCGGCCTGTCCGACCTCAAGCTGCAGTTCAACTACGACTTCACCTATCGGGAGGCCGAGCAGTGGGTGATCAACCGGCTGTCGCAGCTTCCGCCCCTGCCCAACGGCGCCGTTCCGCAGATTTCGCCCTGGAGCCCGATCGGGGAAATCTACCGCTACCGCGTAGTGGGACCGCCCGGCTTTTCGGTCACCGACCTCAAGACCCTCCAGGACTGGGTCCTGGAGCGGCGCTTCAAGGCGGTGCCCGGCGTCATCGACGTCAACGGCTGGGGCGGCAAGACCAAGACCTACGAGGTCACGATCGACCTCAACAAATTGATCTCCTACGGTCTGACAGTGCCGCAGGTCATGCAGGTCCTGAACAACAGCAACATCAACGTCGGCGGTCAGACCGTCAATTTCGGGCCGCAAGCAGCGGTGGTGCGCGGGGTCGGCATGATCCGCTCGGTGGACGACATCCGCAGCACCATGCTGACGGCGAGCAATGGAACGCCCGCATTGCTCGGCGACATCGCGAAGATTACCGTGGGTCACCAACCGCGCCTGGGCATCGCAGGTCAGGATGATGATGACGACATTGTTCAGGGCATCGTCCTGATGCGCCGCGGGGAGAAAAGCCTGCCGACTTTGCAGCGCGTCAGAGCCGAGGTGGAGAAGATCAACAACTCCGACATATTGCCGCCAGGCGTGCGCGTGGAGAAGATCTACGACCGTACCGAGCTGATCGACGTCACCACCCGCACGGTGCTGCACAACATGATCCTCGGCATTGTTCTGATCTTCTTAGTGCAGTGGGTGTTCCTCGGCAACCTGCGCAGTGCCCTCATCGTGGCGACCACCATCCCCTTTGCTCTGTTCTTCGCCATCAGCATCCTGGTGCTGCGCGGGGAGTCGGCGAACCTGCTGTCGGTGGGCGCCATCGACTTCGGGCTGGTGGTCGATGCCGGCGTGATCATGGTCGAGAACATCTTCAGGCATCTGGCGGAAGGTGCGCAGGCGCGTCAGTCCGGGCACGCGGTGCTGCACCGTGTGCGGACCAGACTCGACTTGCACGGCAAATTCGCGGTCATCGCCAATGCGGCCGCGGAGGTGAACCGAGCCATCTTCTTCTCCGCCGCCATCATCATTGCGGGGTTCGTGCCGCTATTCACCCTCACGGGTGTAGAGGGGCGCATCTTCGGCCCCATGGCCAAGACCTACGCTTATGCCATTGCCGGCGGGCTGCTGGCCACCTTCACGGTATCGCCCGCGCTCAGCGCGCTGCTGCTCCCGGAGCGCGTCAGCGAGATCGAGACCTTCATCGTGCGCGGCCTGCGCCGTCTCTATCGGCCGGCGCTCGAGTTCGCACTCGCGAATCGGATCGTTACGCTGGGTGCCGGCTCGTTGCTCGTGTTGCTGGCGGTACTCGCCGGCTCCTTGCTCGGTCTCGAATTTCTCCCCAAGCTCGAGGAGGGCAATTTGTGGATTCGAGCCACCATGCCCTCGTCGATCTCGTTGGAGGAAGGAAACGGCTATGTCAACCGCATGCGCCGGGTCATCAAGAGCTTCCCCGAGGTCGTCACCGCAGTGTCGCAGAATGGGCGACCCGACGACGGCACCGATGCCACGGGGTTCTTCAACGCTGAGTTCTATGTGCCGCTCAAGCCCTTCGATACCTGGCCCAAGGGCGTAAACAAGGAGATACTTACCAAGCAGGTCAGCGAAGCTCTCGAAGCACAATTCCCAGGGGTTGAGTTCAACTTCTCGCAAAACATCGAGGATAACGTGGAGGAGGCGGCCTCCGGGGTCAAGGGCGAGAACTCGGTCAAGCTGTTCGGCAGCGATCTGGAAACCCTGGAGAAGACTGCAGCCAAGATCAAGGAGGTGATGAGTACGGTACGCGGGGTAGCCGATCTGGCGGTGTTCAACTCGCTGGGTCAACCCACGGTCAAGATCGACATCGATCGGGCGCGGGCCGCGCGCTATGGGCTCGCCCCCGGGGACATCAACGCCACCATCCAAGCGGCCATCGGTGGGCAGGCCGCGGGTGATCTATTCGAAGACGGCAGCGATCGCCACTTCCCCATGGTGGTGCGGCTTGCCCCCGAATACCGCCAGAACCTGGCTGCCATCCGCCGCATCACCATTGGAGCACCCAATCCCAGCGGCAACGGCGTCGTGCAGGTGTCGCTCAGCGACGTGGCCAACATCGGGCTGGTTTCGGGCGCCTCGTTCATCTATCGCGAGGACCAGCAGCGCTATATCCCGATCAAGTTCAGCGTGCGCGGGCGCGATCTGGGCAGCGCCGTGCTGGAAGCCCGGCAAAAGGTGGCCCAGCAGGTGCAACTGCCCGGGGGCTATCGGCTGGACTGGGCGGGTGAGTTCGGGGAGCTGCAAGAGGCGCTACAGCGTCTGGCGGTAGTGGTACCTCTGAGCCTGGTGCTGATCTGCGTGCTGCTGTATCTGAACTTCTCTTCGCTCACCGACACGCTGCTCGCCGCCAGCGTCATGCCCATGGCGCTTATCGGTGGGATCTTCTCCTTGTACCTCACCGCCACCCCGTTTAGCGTGTCGGCGGCCATTGGCTTTGTGGCCCTGTTTGGCATCGCCGCGATGGACGGGATCATCGTCATTTCCTGTTACAACGCGCTGATCGGCGATGGGCTGGACCGGGGTGAGGCGATCGTGCGCGCCTGTGAGGTGCAGATGCGTCCGGTGGTCATGACCTGCGTCGCGGCGTGCGTGGGTTTGCTGCCGGCGGCGGTGTCCACAGGCATCGGCTCGCAGGTGCAGAAGCCTCTCGCGCTGGTGGTGGTAGGCGGGATCCTGCTTGCCCCGGTTTTGATCCTCATCGTGCTGCCGGTGTTGATCGACCTGTTCTCGCGCCGCGGGCTCATCGTCGCGGGCCAGGCGGCAGCGAGGGCCGCACGATGATGATGCCGCGCCCGGGCGCTTTGTGCCTGATGTGGAAGCGAGCTGGGTTCCGGGCGCGTTGGTCACGAAGGGTATGGCTTGCGGTTGTCGTCCCGCTCATAGCGAGCTGCACCGTGGGGCCGGATTTCAAGCGCCCCGCCCCACCCGGGGTCGAGGGCTACACCTCCGAGACGCTGTCGAGTAAGACCGCTTCGGCCGATGTGGCCGGCGGGCAGGAGCAGCGCTTCGCGCTGGGCGAGGACATCGCGCAACAGTGGTGGACGCTGTTCCGCTCTCCCGAGCTCAACGCGCTCATCGAGCAAGCGCTTAAGGCCAATCCCGATATGCAAGCAGCACAAGCTGCCTTGGTTCAGGCTATGGAACTGGTGTATGCCCAGATGGGTTTCTACTACCCCAGCGTTCAGGCTGGGTTGTCGGCAAGTCGCCAGAAAAACGCCGTTGGCACGCTGGCTCCCACGCTAAGCTCCGGTTCGCCGCTCTTCAACTTGTACACCGCCGAAGTAGGCGTGTCCTACACGCTCGACGCCTGGGGGGGCAACCGCCGCCAGGTGGAGTCGCTCAAAGCCCAGGCCGAGTCGCAGCGCTTTCAGCTCGAGGCCACGTACCTCACGCTCACCTCCAATGTTGTAGTGGCTGCCGTACAGGAGGCCTCGCTGCGCGCCCAGATCGCGGCCACCGGGCAGGTCATCAAGATCGAGACCGAGGTGGTGGATATCTTCCGCCGCCAGAACGAGCTGGGGGCCATCGCCATGGCGGAGGTGGTGGCGCAAGAGGCCACGCTTGCGCAACTGCAAGCTACGCTGCCCACTCTGAAGAAACAGCTCGCTCAGCAGCGCAATCTGCTTGCGCGCCTGGCCGGGCGCTTCCCCAGCCAGGAGCCGGCACAACGCTTCGAGCTTGCCGCTTTATCTCTGCCTGAGCAGTTGCCGGTAAGCCTACCCTCCAAGCTTGTCGAGCAACGCCCCGATGTGCGGGCCGCTGAGGCCCAGCTACACTCTGCCAGCGCCCAGGTGGGCGTGTCCACCGCCAATATGCTGCCGCAGGTCACGCTGAGTGCCACGGGAGGTACCACCGCCACCCAAATCAGCCAGTGGTTCAGCCCCGGGAACCAGTTCTGGAGCTTGGGCGCAAGCCTTACCCAGACCCTATTCGATGGGGGAACGCTCCTCCATCGTAAGCGCGCCGCCGAGGCTGCCTTGGATCAGGCCGGGGCGCAGTATCGCAGCAGCGTGC
>DATJVW010000308.1:0-7357 GCA_035501675.1 Burkholderiales bacterium | reverse complement strand
ACTGGTATCCTCACGGATGCAGACCTCCCGCGAGCATCCTGGAAGCTAAAGCTTAGTTCGGCCGGTTACCAGAAACCGGGAACGGCCAAGCTGCGGGCGCGGGAGCGGGTTTTGGCGCTGCCGGAGCAGCTGGCTCTGACGGCTTCGCAGCCGCCGGTTTCTTGGCCGCCTTCCTCTTAGCCGGCTTCTTCTTGGCAGCCTTTCTCTTAGCCGGCTTCTTGGCCGCTTTCTTTTTCGCCGCTGGCTTCTTTGCGGCTTTCTTCTTGGTCTTGCGGGCGGAGGCTTTCTTCCGCGCCGGCCGCTTCTTGCGGGCCTTCTTGGCCGCCGGCTTCTTCGCTGCCTTCTTCGCTGCGGGTTTGCGCGCCGGGGCCCTTCTCTTAGCGGCCGGCTTCTTCGCTGCCTTCTTCGCAGCGGGCTTCTTCGCCGGCGACTTCTTCTTGGCGGCCGGCCTCTTCTTAGCAGCAGATCTCTTCTTCATTGCCATTGCAGTTGACTCCTCTAACGTTAACGACGGTACCCAACGCACCTTGCGGTGCGACCACAGTGCCGCGGAGCGCCCTTGACCTGCAGCGCACCGCGGTCCAGCAGTTCCTCACACCCATCCGCCGCGGGATGGAACAAAGGCCGAAGCGCCTGCCGCCCGAAGGCTGAAGGCGCCTGCGGCCTTGCCTGTCTCTTGCACTCACGGCTGTCCCGGGAGCGCGGTCGTTTCGAGCCCTCTGCGCGCATCAATCCCAACTCAGCGCACCCCCGGTCTGATAATCGATGACGCGCGTCTCGAAGAAGTTCTTTTCCTTCTTGAGGTCGATCATCTCGGACATCCACGGGAACGGGTTGGTGGCGCCGGGAAACAGCGCGTCCAGCCCTATCTGCTGACAGCGCCGGTTGGCCACGAACCTCAGGTACTCTTTGAACATGGGCGCGTTTAAGCCCAGCACGCCACGCGGCATGGTGTCCTCCGCGTAGCGGTACTCCAGCTCCACGCCCTTGCGGATAAGCTCGCGCACCCCGTCGCGGAACTCCGGCGTCCACAGGTGCGGGTTCTCCATCTTGATCTGATTGATGACGTCGATGCCGAAGTTACAGTGCATGGACTCGTCGCGCTGGATGTACTGATACTGCTCGGCTGAGCCCGTCATCGTGTTCTGGCGGCCGAGCGCGAGGATCTGGGTGAAGCCGACGTAGAAGAACAGGCCCTCCATGATGCAGGCGAACACGATCAGGCTTCTGAGCAGCTGCTGATCGGCTTCCGCGGTCCCGGTCGTGAAGGTCGGGTTGGTGAGAGTGTCGATGAAGGGAATCAGGAATTCGTCCTTGTCCCGGATGCTCGAGATCTCATGGTACGCATTAAACACCTCGCCTTCGTCCAACGCCAGACTTTCGACGATGTATTGATAGGCGTGTGTGTGGATCGCTTCCTCGAAGGCTTGCCTCAGCAGGTACTGGCGGCACTCGGTCGCCGTGATGTGGCGATACGTGCCAAGCACGATGTTGTTCGCGGCCAGGCTGTCGGCGGTGGTGAAGAAACCCAGATTGCGCCGGATTAAGCGGCGCTCGTCCTCGGTCAGGCCATCGGGGTCCTTCCACAGGCCGATGTCGCGGCTCATGTTGATCTCCTGCGGCATCCAGTGATTCGCGCAGGAGGCCAGGTACTTTTCCCAGGCCCATTTGTACTTGAACGGGACCAGCTGGTTGACGTCGGTCTTGCCGTTGATGATGCGCTTGTCTTCCACCCGGATGCGACGGAAGCTCTCCGGCATAGGCGGCGGGGTGGTCGCGACCGCGGATGGTGCGACCAGGTGAACCATCGCAGCGGTCTGCCCCGCACTTGCGAAGCTGGTTGCCATGTTTAGATCGGCACTCAAGTCCGCTTGTATGGCGAATCCAGCTACGCTTTTCGTCTCTTCGAATTGCAGCATGCGTGGTTCCTAAGCGTCTCGTTTGGTAAGCAAGCTCTATGCCCCTCAGATAGTTGGCGCTACTGACACGCCTCGCAGGTGGGATCGTCGATTGCGCAGAACTGTGGTCCCGCGCCCTCCGCGGGCGCGCTCGGCATCGCAGCCGCAGCCGCTAAGGTAACGATGGACAATCCGCCGTCGGCCGGAACAGCGTTCAGCGCGCCGGCCTTTACCGTGGACTTCTCCGCGTGCGTGGCGCCCATCGTGCGCAGGTAATACGTGGTCTTGAGACCGCGGATCCAGGCCAGCTTGTACGTCTCGTCCAGCTTCTTCCCCGAGGCCCCCGCCATGTAA
Organism: Burkholderiales bacterium; assembly: GCA_035501675.1. Classification (GTDB taxonomy): domain Bacteria; phylum Pseudomonadota; class Gammaproteobacteria; order Burkholderiales; family SHXO01; genus SHXO01. Next base: position 5,105 of record DATJVW010000308.1, on the reverse strand, counting down.
ATGTTCAGCGACTGCGCTTGGTCGATCCACTTCTGGCGCCGGGCGCCTGCCTCGACCAGCCAGACGGGATCGATCTCGAACGCCGTCGCGTACAAGCTGCGAACCTCCGGCGGAATGCGGTCGACCTTGGCCAGGCTGCCGTCGAAGTACTTGAGGTCGGCCACCATGACCTCGTCCCACAGGTTCAGCTTCTTGAGGTCTGCCACCAGGTACTCGTTGACGACCGTGAACTCGCCCGACAAGTTGGACTTCACGTACAGGTTCTGGAAGGTGGGCTCGATCGAGGCGGAAACCCCGACGATGTTGGCGATCGTGGCCGTCGGCGCAATCGCCAGACAGTTGGAGTTGCGCATGCCGAACTGCGCGATGCGTGCCCGCAGGGCAGACCAGCCCATCGTCGACGAGGTATCCACTTCGACGTAGCCACCGCGCTCCTCGCGCAGCAGGGCCAGGCTGTCTTGGGGCAGGATCCCGCGCTGCCAGAGCGATCCCTCGAAGGTGGAGTACGCCCCGCGCTCCTCGGCGAGCTCGGTCGAGGCCCAGTACGCATAGTAGGCGACCGCCTCCATTGATCGGTCGGCGAAGTCCAATGCCTGCTTCGAGGCATACGGCACCCGCATCAGGTGCAGGCAGTCCTGGAAACCCATGATCCCCAGACCGACGGGTCGATGCTTGACGTTGGAGTTGCGCGCCTTGTCCACCGCGTAGTAGTTGATGTCGATCACGTTATCCAGCATCCGCATCGCCGTGGCCACCGTGGCCTTGAGCTTGTCGTGGTCGAGCTTTCCCCCTTTGATGTGGGCGGCCAGGTTGACCGAGCCAAGGTTGCAGACGGCGATCTCCGCCGCCGAGGTATTGAGCGTGATCTCCGTGCACAGATTGGAGCTGTGCACCACGCCCGCGTGCTGCTGGGGAGAACGGATGTTGCAAGGATCCTTGAAGGTGATCCACGGATGCCCGGTCTCGAACAGCATCGACAGCATCTTGCGCCAGAGCTGAGTGGCCGGGATCTTCTTGAACAGCTTCAGCTCACCGCATGCCGCCTTACGCTCATACTCCACGTAGGCCTTTTCGAAGGCCTTCCCACACCGGTCGTGCAGGTCGGGCACGTCCGAGGGAGAGAACAAGGTCCATTCGGCGTTCTCCATGACCCGCTTCATGAACAGATCCGGCACCCAGTTGGCGGTGTTCATGTCGTGGGTCCGGCGCCGGTCGTCCCCCGTGTTCTTGCGCAGCTCCAGAAACTCCTCGATGTCCATGTGCCAGGTCTCGAGGTAGGAGCACACGGCGCCCTTGCGTTTCCCGCCCTGATTGACAGCGACAGCGGTGTCGTTGACCACCTTTAGGAACGGCACCACGCCTTGGGACTTGCCGTTGGTGCCCTTGATGTACGAGCCCAGCGCCCGTACCGGGGTCCAGTCGTTGCCCAAGCCGCCCGCGAACTTCGACAGCAAGGCGTTTTCCTTGATGGCGTCGTAGATGCCTTCGAGATCGTCCGAGACCGTGGTGAGATAGCAGCTCGACAGTTGCGAGCGATGGGTACCGGCATTGAATAACGTGGGCGTCGAGCTCATGAAGTCGAAGCTCGACAGCACGTTGTAGAACTCGATCGCCCGGGCTTCCGGCTCCGCTTCGTTCAGAGCCAAGCCCATGGCGACGCGCATAAAGAAGGCCTGCGGGAGCTCGATGCGACGACCGTCCACGTGGATGAAGTACCGGTCGTATAGCGTCTGCAGGCCAAGGTAGCCGAACTTGAGGTCGCGATTGGCGTCCAGCGCCGCGCCCAGAGAGCCCAGGTCGAAGTGTTTCAGCTTGGGATCGAGCAGTCCCGCCGCGATGCCGCGGTCGACGAACACCGGGAAGTACTGCGCGTAGCGTGTGCGCATGTCAGCCTGGGTGGCTTCCTTGCCGAGAACCTCGTGCCGGATGCTGTGCAGCAGCAGTCGAGCGGTCACGTAACTGTAGGCAGGATCCTCCTCGATCAGAGCGCGGGCCGACAGGATCGCGCCTTTGCGCACCTCGTCCATCGGAACGCCGTCGTAAAGATCCTTGACCACGCTACGCAGGATCAAGTCGGGGTCGACCCCGCGGCCCAGACCCTCACAGGATTCTCTGAGCAGCCGCCGCAGCCGCTCCATGTCCAGCGGCCGCAACTGCCCGTCCTCGGAGACGTTGAGCACGGTGGGTTTCGCTTCAGTCTGACCCGCCGCCTTTTGGCGTGCGCGGGCTTGCGCACGCTCCTCCCGATACAGCACGTACGCGCGCGCTACGTCGTGCTCCCCGGAACGCATGAGGGCCAGCTCCACCTGGTCCTGGATATCCTCGATATGAAAAGTACCCCCCGCCGGCTGGCGCCGGATGAGGGCGCTGACCACCTGCTCGGTCAGCCCCACGACGAGCTCGCGTACGCGGGCCGAGGCGGCACCGGTACCGCCGTTCACTGCGAGGAACGCCTTGGTTACGGCCACCGAGATCTTGGACGGCTCGAAGCCGACCACCGCACCGTTGCGCCGGATGACCTTGTACTCGGCGTAACGCGGGTCGCGCTGAGACTCTGGAGCGATCGAGCCTTCGCTGGTAAGCGCGGCTCCAGACGGCTTAAGCGCGGGCTCGCTGGAAAGCTGCATTCGGTGTCTCCCCGGATTCGCGCGCCGGGTTTTCATGTCGCTATGGCGCGACACGCAGTCCCGGCTCTCTCGTTCTAGACTCTAGACCACTAGATCTTGTGTATCTTGACGCCCTGCTACACTAATTCTAGTGGTGCAGGGCTGTCAAGATTTTTCGTGTCCGCACACGAATCGTCCGCCGCCGTTCGCGGCGCCATCGAACGTCCGAAAGGCGGGCAGCGATCGTCGCGCCACCTGAAGACGGCGCGATACACGATCGTGCTGTTAGAGCTTGGTGCGGAACACGGCGCTCAGGCGCGCGCCGGATGTAAACTCGGCGTCAGCAGCCGAGCTCGGCTGCGATCAGCGACCGATAGCGAGCCCAGTCGAAGAAGGGCCCGGGGTCGCTCTTGCGCTGCGGAGCGATATCGCAGTGGCCGGCGATGTCCTCGATCGGGTAGCGTGCGCGCAGTTCGCGGGTGAGTTGTGCGAGCTCGACATATTGCGCATCGGTATACGCGACGCTGTCGCTGCCCTCCAGCTCGATGCCGATGGAGAAGTCATTGCAACACTCCCGCCCGCGCCAGCGCGAGACGCCCGCATGCCAAGCGCGCCGTTGACAGGGGACCAACTGGATCAATTCTCCGTCGCGCCGAATGAAGAAGTGGCTGGAGACCCGCAGCCCCTGAAGGCCCAGATAGTACGGATGGGCGGAGCTGTCCAGGCGGTTGAGGAAAAGATCGACTACACCGGGGCCGCCGAATTCCCCGGGCGGCAGGCTGATATTGTGGACCACCAGCAGCGATACCGCGACGCCCTCAGGCCGCTCGTCCTGGTTGGGGGAGGTGATCTGGCTGGCCCGCAACAGACGCCCTTCTGCATCGAACGCCGGGGTGGGTTGCCTGATGTGCCCGCGCGAATCCATATATTTTGATTGGCCGCGCTGATCGCAGACGCGAAGGGCCTGGAAGCTCGAGTCTCCTGGCTACTTGGAAGGCTCGGGTGCAGGCGCGGGGGAAGCCTCCGGTTGAGCCGGCTCGGCGGCGCCGATGGGAGTCTGCGAAGACTCGCCCGCCTTCGCGCGATATTCGTGCGGTGCCTTCCACAGCACTTCCGACCCGATCTGGCTCTTCGCGTTGACCTTACCCACCGGTTTGAGTGCCGGCGCAGTGCCGCTGAGTCCCAACGCGGTGAGCGGTTGGTGCGCGACGTAGCGCAGCCGGTCCTGGATGTTGGCGTAGGTTATGACCACATCGCTGCTGTGGCGCGTCCATTTGCCGTAGGTGGAGGAACGCACGCGCTGCTTGCCGGGCGGGCCGGGCAAAGGGATGTAGTACTCGGTCACGATCTCGGCCTTTCCCTCCTTCCCCAGAACGACGTACAGCCGCTCATCGTTAGCGGTGCGGGCCGCCTCCCAGGAGCCGCTGACCTGGGGCTGAGCCTGGCCAGCGATGGACGCTGGCGCGCCGGCGCCGAGCAAAAGAAGGACCGCGAAGATCTGCTTCATGCTTGAGCTCCCTGGCGCCCCGACGCGGCGGGCGTGTGGCGCTTCAGTTGATGCCGAGACGCTCCATGCGGTAGCGCATGGCGCGGAAGGTGATGCCCAGCAGCTTGGCGGCTGCCGTGCGGTTGAAGCGGGTTTTTTCCAGGGCTTCGAGGATGGCCTCCTTCTCGACCCTGTCCAGATACTCCTGCAGCGGCCACTTCCCGTTGCCGCCCTCGGTTGCCGGGGCCACGTCCACCGCCTCCGGCGGAGTGAGCTGCAGGTCGAGCATGGCGATGCGCTGGCCGTCGCATAGGGCCATGGCGCGCTCCAGGATGTTCTCCAGCTCGCGCACGTTGCCGGGAAAATCGTATTGCATGAGCGCGTGCATGGCGTCCTCTTCCAACTCCGGACGCTGCACTTTGGTCTGTCCCGCCAGCTTGTCCAGGATGGCGCTCGCGATGTCGGGGATATCCTCGCGCATGTCGCGCAGCGCTGGCATGCGCAGCTCGATGACGTTCAGCCTGTAGTACAGATCGTGGCGGAACTTGCCCGACTCCACGCAGTCAGCGAGGTTCTGGTGAGTTGCGCTGATGATGCGCACGTCGACCGCGTCCTCCTGAGTGGAGCCGACCTTGCGCGCCTTTTTCTCCTGGATGGCGCGCAGCAGCTTGACCTGCATGGCCAGGGGCAGGTCGGCGACCTCGTCCAGAAACAGGGTCCCGCCATTGGCCGCCTGGAAGAAGCCGTCGCGGTCCGCATCGGCGCCGGTGAACGCACCCTTCTTGTAGCCGAAGAACTCACTCTCCATCAGGTTCTCCGGGATCGCTCCGCAGTTGACCGGCACGAAGGGCCGGTCGCGACGCACGCTTTTCTGGTGGATCAGGCGTGCCGCCAGTTCCTTGCCGCTGCCCGACTCACCCGTGATGTGTACGGGCGCCTCGCTGCGGGCTAGCTTCTCGATCAACGCCCGCACCACCTGGATCGCCTGCGAGTCGCCCAGCAACCCCTTCTCG
>DATJVW010000307.1:0-9338 GCA_035501675.1 Burkholderiales bacterium | reverse complement strand
GACGTGATCCTGATCGGCGAGATCCGCGAACGCAGCACCATGGACCACGCGATCGCGTTCTCCGAGACCGGCCACCTCTGTCTAAGCACACTGCACGCGAACAGCTCCAACCAAGCGCTGGACCGCATCATCAACTTCTTCCCCGAGGACCGCCGCGCCCAGCTGCTGATGGACCTGTCGTTGAACCTGAAGGGCATGATCTCGCAGCGCTTGATTCCCAAGCGCGACGGCCCCGGCCGCGTGCCCGCGATCGAGATCATGCTCAACACGCCGCTGATCTCCGACTTGATCTTCAAGGGCGAAGTGCACGAGCTGAAGGAGATCATGCGCAAGTCGCGTGAGCTTGGCATGCAGACCTTCGACCAGGCGCTGTTCGATCTGTACGAGGCCGGAATGATCAGCTACGAGGACGCCATGCGCAACGCCGACTCCATGAACGAGCTGCGCCTGGCGATCAAGCTGCACGGACACGAGGCCAAGGAGAGGGATGTCATGTCCGGGCTGGATCACCTCAACATCGTGTGAGGGGTGAGGCGGTCGCGTGTCGCCGCTCAGCGCTCACGGGCCCCCTGGACTTCCCGCTGTCGCCGCATGCTGCCGGCGACAATCCCGAATGCGTACAGTCGGCATTCCAACGCCCCGTTGTAGAGCGGGATGCGCCGGGAGGGCTTGAGACCGATCAGCTTAGGGAGACGCAGGTCCGCGGTGAAGATCCAGGCGGTCCAGCCCGTGTACTTCCCCTTCAACGCATCGCCCAGCTTAGGATAGAACGCGGCCAGGTCGCGTTCCCCGCCCAGGCGCACTCCGTACGGTGGATTGGTCACGATCACGCCCGAAGCGGCCGGAGCAGGCAGCTCTGTGACGTTGGCTTGCTTGAGCGAGACGGCCTCGGCCAGCCCGCCTGCAGCCAGGTTGGCACGCGCGAGTGTGAGCTGTTCGCCATACAGATCGGCTCCGAAAATGGCCAGCGCATGAACGCCAAGCTGCTTCTCGTGCGCCTGCGCTCGGACGGACTGCCACAGTCGCGCATCGAAACCACCCAGCCGTTGGAACGCAAACCCCCGCGCGCTGCCGGGCGGGATGCGCAGTGCCATCATCGCCGCTTCCATCAACAACGTGCCGCTGCCGCACATAGGGTCGAGCAACGGCGTGCCGGGGCGCCAGCCGGTCAGTGCAAGGATGCCGGCTGCCAGGTTCTCCCGTAGCGGCGCCCCGCCCTGGTGTTTGCGCCATCCCCGCTTGAACAGCGGTTCGCCCGAAGTGTCGAGGTAGAGGGCAAAGCGTGCAGCGTCGAAGAACGCGTGAATGCGCACGCCAGGTGTGGCCGTGTCCACGCTGGGACGTATCCCGGTGTCCGCCCGGAACCGGTCGCACACCGCATCCTTGATGCGTAGGGCGATGAACTCGAGGCTTCTGAGCGGGCTTGCGATGGCCGACACGTTGACGCGGATGGTGAGACTCGGATCGAACAGCTCGCGCCATGGGAGTTCCACAACCCGCTGGTACACGTCCGGCTCGCGCTGATAGTCCCACTCTCCCAGCCGCCACAGGACGCGGCTGGCAATGCGGCTTTCCAAGTTTACGCGGTAGCACAGGCGGCGATCGCCAGAAAAGCCCACACCTCCTTCGACGGCTTCGACTCGGACGGCCCCGAGGCCGGTCAGCTCCGAAGCCAGCGCCGGTTCAAGCCCTCGGGGGCACGGGGCGAAGAACCGGGTAAGGGAGCCCGCACCGTGCCCTGCTACGACCGCGGGGCGACGCGAATCTGGCGATGCCATGGGTGACTAGCGCGCCGTCAAGGGCAAGAACACCTCGACCTCCAACTTCCTGCGGTGGTTGCGGTACCTCGTGAGCTTCGTAATGCGCGCCTCCAACTTATTGCCCCGGTCCATTTGGCGCGCGACGGCTTCGTTTTCCGCTCGTGGGATGTATCCTAGCGCGTGGCCGTTCCAGTCTACTCGCACGGCGCTGATGTCGTATGCATTTGCCGGCTCGCGCACTAGAGTCAGCGCATCGCCGACCCGCATCTGCTCCCACACGGCCTTGGCTTCGTGATAGCGCAGCCCAGCCGTGAGAGAAACCTGCACCACGATCTCGCTGGAGCCTCGGTCTTGCGCGAGCGCCGCTGGTATCCAGGCGAGCAGCGCGCTCAGCGCCATGCGTCTCAGCACTTCGGAATGCCAGGCCATCGGCTCAGAATGGCTTGAGTACCACCAGCAGCACGACACCGAACAAGATCAGAACTGGGAATTCGTTGAGCCAGCGGTACCACGCTTGACCGTGGCGGTTGCGGTCGAGCCCGAAGTCCCGCAACAGCTTGCCGCAGTAGAGGTGGTAGGCGATGAGCAGCGCCACCAGGGCCAGTTTGACATGCAGCCACGCGCCCCACGGCCCGTACCCCAGCCACAACCACAGGCCGAAGACGACGGTCAGCGCCGCACCCGGCGTCATGATGCCGTAGTAGAGCCTGCGCTCCATGACCTTGAAGCGTTCGATGCCGATCGCGTCGGCGGCCTGCGCGTGATAGACAAACAGCCGGGGTAGATAGAACAACCCGGCAAACCAGGTGACCATGAACACGATGTGCAGCGCCTTGACCCAGGATTGGAGCATGATCCTGGTCCCTCAGGTGAGCAGCCGCCGGCGCGTGAGGACGAGCGCGAGATAAAATCCGCTGGCGGCATACGTGACCAGGACGACCACGTGCAGCCAAACCCACTGTGGCGTGCGGCCAGTGACCAGCGGACGCACCAGATCGATAGCATGCGTCAGCGGCAATGCAGCGGAGACGTTCTGCAGCAGCAGCGGGAGCTGAGCAACGGGGAAGAACACGCCGCACAGCAGCACCATCGGCGTGATCACCAGCGTGAAGTAATACAGGAAGAAATCGTAGCTCGGCGCCAGCGCGGTCATGACCAGGCCCAGCGAGCCGAAAGTGAGCCCGACGAGCACGGTCAATGGGATGATCCATAGCGTGAGCGGCGAGTGCGACAGACCAAGGACCCAGATGATCACCAGGATCGCCATGCCCGACAGCAAGCTCTTGCTTGCTGCCCACAGCGCCTCCGCCAGCACGATGTCATCCAGGTTCATGGGCGTGTTGAGGATAGCGTCCCAGGTCCTTTGTACGTGCAGGCGCGAGAACGCCGAATACAGCGCCTCGAAAGTCGCACTGTTCATGGTGCTGTAGCATACCGTTCCCGCCGCTAGGAATGTGATATAGGGAATGCCGTTGACTTCGGGCAGCAAGCTGCCCAGTCCGAAGCCCAGCCCTAGCATATACAACATGGGATCGGCCAAGTTGCCGAGCATGGAAGGGATGGCAAGCTTGCGCCAGACCAGGAAGTTGCGCTTCCAGACTTGAACGAAGCGCTTGCTGATGCGCGGCGGAGCGAAGTACCGGGCCCGACCCATATGCGAGCTGAGCGAGGCTTCCTCAGTCCCTGAGGTCCCGTCCGGTGAGCTTGAGGAAGACATCCTCGAGGTTTGCGCGGCGGTGCGGGTAGCGTAACTCCTCTCGGCCGTCGAGGGTCGCCAGCACGCGGTCGCCGTCACGCGTGTAGCAGAATACCGTCTCGCCGACCTGCTCGCAGCGCCCGCACAGAGATCGCCCGTGCTCCTTCATCCAGGACTGTGTCCCATCGCCGTAGATCTCGACCACCTGTGGCTCGATGTGGCGCGCGATGAGCTGCTGGGGCGAGCCCTCGGCGATGATGCTCCCATGGTCCATAACGGCCAGACGACGGCACAAGCGCTCCGCCTCGTCCATGAAGTGAGTGGTCAGCAGGATGGTCTTACCCCGGACCAACAACCGCTTGAGCCTCTCCCAGATCAGATGCCGCGCTTGCGGGTCGAGGCCGGTGGTCGGTTCATCGAGGAAGATCAATTCGGGGTCGTTGATCAGAGCGCGTGCCAGCGACAGCCGGCGCTTCATACCCCCCGACAGGGTCTGGATGCGCGCGCCCGCGCGCGCATCCAGACCGGCAAACTCCAACAGCGGCGGGATACGTGCCTCGATATCACCATCGTTCAGCCCGAAATAACGACCGTAGACGAGCAGGTTCTCGAACACGGTAAAGTCCGGGTCGAGGTTGTCCGTCTGGGGCAGGACGCCAACGCGCAGCCGCGCTTCTCGAGCATGGCGCGGCACGGCGCGCCCGAGCAGACGGATTTCGCCAGCGTCCGGGTCTGTCAACCCGAGCGCCAGACGCAACGTCGTGGTCTTGCCTGCCCCGTTCGGCCCCAGCAAGCCAAAGCATTCACCGGCGCTCAACTCGAGATCGATACCGCACACCACCTGGTTCGCGCCGTAGGACTTGCGCACCCCGCGCAGATACAACATCGGGATGCTCAGCCCGCTGCCAGGCATGAACAGGAGAACTGAATGATGCGCTGGAGCTCGACCAGGCTGCCGTGGAAGAAGTGACCCGCACCCGGCAGCACGACCACTGGTAGGCGCTGCGGCCGCGCCCAGGCCAACACCTCGGGCAACGGCACCACGTCGTCCTCCTCGCCGTGGATGACAAGCGTGTCCTGCGGTACCGGCTCCACGTGGAAACGCCCGACGGCAGGCGCGACCAGCACCAGCCGCGTGGCCGGGGCACCATGCTCGTGTAGTCGCCGCGCCACGCGCGACTGCACATACGCGCCGAACGAGAAACCCGCCAACAGCAACGGCAACGACCCGTACCGCTCACGCATCTGGTGAACAACCACCAGCCAATCCTCGGTCTCTCCAACCCCTTCGTCGTGCACGCCCGCGGTCGCGCCCACTCCGCGGAAGTTCATGCGGACCGCGACGTAGCCTTGCGCGAAAAAGGTCTTCGCCAGCGTCTGAACGACCTTGTTATCCAGAGAGCCGCCGAACAGCGGATGAGGGTGAGCGATGAGGGCAATCCCGCGGCGTCGCGGCGCCGGTTTGGCGGTGAGCTCAACATCCGCGCTGGGATCGTTGACGACGGTTTCCAGCGCGCCAGCGGTGCCATCGATAAGCAGCCGCTGCTGGCTGGTCGGTTTCAAATGCGCAGCCGCTCCACTACGCGGCCGTTGACGAGGTGCTCCTGGATGATCTCGTCGACATCCTCCTGGTCTACGTACGTGTACCAGACCTCTTCAGGGTATACCACGATGACGGGGCCTTCCTCGCAGCGGTCCAAGCAGCCGGACTGATTGATGCGCACCTTACCGACCCCGGCCAGGCCGAGTTGCTTGACTTTGGCTTTGGCGTAATCGCGCATCTTCTGGGAGCCGTGATTGTTGCAACAAGCTTCGCCATTCTCGCGCTGGTTGCAGCAGAAGAAGACATGTCTTTGATAGTAGCTCATGGGAGTCGTAGCGGCGCTGGATGGCTCGCATTATATCGCGCCGCGCAGCTGCGCCGGTGTTTCGACACGCGCAAAGACAGCGGCCCGGCTTAAAGCCGGGCCGCTGTCAGATCGCACGTATTCAGTACGGATCAGCGCTCGCTGTTGCGCGGATTACGTGGGGAGGCGGGGTCCAGCTGCTCGAGACGATAACCGTAGCGATACACGGCCGCCAAGCGCCATCCGTTCTCCGGCGTGAGTCCGAGTTTGTTGCGGATGCGGCTGACGTGTGTATCCAGCGTGCGCGACGTGACCACTGCGTTGGGTCCCCATACGCTCTCGCGGATGTGGCCGCGCGAGAGCAGCCGGCCGACGTTGCGCAAGAACAGCACCGAGAGGTCGAAGTCCTTGGCGGTCAGCTCCACCGGGCGCTCTTCTCGCGTGACGGTGCGCGTCTGGCAGTCCACGCGATAGACATCCAACTCCAACACCTCCGGTTGCTCGTTGTGGTGCTTTCCGCGCCGGGCGATGGCCTCTAGCCGCGCGATCAGCTCCAACCGGCGCACCGGCTTGACCATGTAGTCGTCCGCCCCTTGCCGCAAAGCCGTCACTACGTCGTCCTCGCGGTTGCGCGCGGTGACGAATAAAATGGGCAGCGCGGCCTGCTGACTGGCGCGGATGCGCTTGAGCACGTCCACACCGCTGATGTCGGGAAGGTTCCAGTCCAATACCAGCACGTCGAAGCTTTCCTGGTCGAGGGCACGGATCAGCGCCTCACCGCGATCGTAGTGATGGCAATGGTGTCCCGCCAGCTCGAGCCAGTGAGTGAGTAGTTCCGCCTGGGACAGGTCGTCCTCGACGACGGCAACGCGCAGAGTGGATGCGGGCGCAGCCGCCGCGGGTTGAAGGGGAGTTGCAGTCTTCACTTCCGGGTCTTTAAGGGTGGCCGAGTTCATTTATCGAAAGGTCACGCGCAAGCGCGAGAGGAACTGCTCGACGGCCGTGAGCTGCTCTCCCAACGCACGTTCGTTGCGGACGATCGCGGCACGCTCGAGCGCCGCACCGAAGGCGGACAGCTCGGGAAAGCCGAATCCCTCACCGGCGCCCTTAAGATCGTGGCCGATACGCCGGATGGTCTCGTAATCCTCGGCCGCGAGCGCGATGCGCGCGGTGTCGAGGTCCTCGCGCTTGCGCGCGAGGAATCGCTGCACCAGGGCCTCTAGGTCCTTTTCAATCGACACGGTGAGGGCGGGTAGCGCGCCCGGGCGCTCCGCCTGATCCAGACCGACGCCCACCAGGCTGCTCATCGCACACCGCCGGCGGCGCGGGCGAGCGCCTGCGTGACATGGCTGCGCAGTCGCTCGCTGGTGATGGGTTTACCGAGCAGCGCATCACAGCCGCTCGACAGTGCTCGCTCAGCCTCCGGGCCATCCTGATACGCGGTCAGTGCAAAGATTGATCCGCGATAGCCGCTCGCGCGCAGCGCAGCGACCGCGTCGAACCCGCTCATCACCGGCATGTCCATGTCCATGAGGACCAGGGCCGGGCGCTGGGCGAGTGCGAGGTCCAGCGCACGCCGCCCGTTTTCGGCGAGGAGCACTATGACACCCATCCGGCGCAACTGATGCGAAACCAGCTCGCGGATGTCCTCGTTGTCCTCGGCGATAAGGACCGATGGCGGCGACGAAACCATGCTGCTGAATTCTCCGTCAAACTCTATGGAACACATACCTGGGGCCGCGTGGTAAGAGCCAGCACCGTTTGGGAGGGGGTGTGCAAGAGCCATGCCACAGATTAGAACGTGTCTACAGCAGCTCGAACATGCGACTCGGCGTCGAAGACCTGGTAAGCAAGGGCGGCGCCAGATGCAGCGCGCGTCGTGCTGTTACCTACCGCGCCCGCCGGACATGTTTTGACAATGCTTTGACAAACAAGAAGTCAGGCTGCAGGGTTCGCGGGGCTCGGCCGAAACTCAGGAACTGCGCCCTCGAGCCGGTTTGGCGAATACATGCCCGGAACGTCGGGCACCACCGCCAGTACGGAAGCACGGTGAGGGGTTTGAGGCACCTCGGCGAACAGTCGCTAATCGGCAACCGCCAAGGCGAATCCGGAGACCAGCTAGCACAGCCTCCCTGCAGCGTGTAGGCTACCGTAGCGAACCTCGCCTGAAGCGGAAGCGGCGAGCGAGCTGACATCAGGTCGGACCGCGACCGGTGATCCTGGTCGCTCGCCGAGACAGGCGCTGCGTCCGGCCCCGGACCCGGCGAAGGAAGCGCAGCGGCAGTGGCATCTTATGACATCTTCAACGGCGACGCGGACGGTATCTGCGCCCTGCATCAGCTGCGGCTTGCTGAGCCACGCGATGGCCTGCTCATAACCGGCGTCAAGCGCGACATCGCCCTGGTCGCACAGGTCAAAGCGGTGTCTGGCGACGAGCTCACGGTCTTCGATATCTCCCTGGCCGAAAACCGCACTGCCGTGCTGGCGGCGCTGGAGGCGGGCGCACACTGCCTATACTTCGATCATCATTTCCCAGGCGACATTCCCGAACATCCGCGCTTCGAAGCGCACATCGAGCATCGCCCCGGCGTTTGCACCAGCCTGATCGTAGACGAATACCTCGGTGCCCGCTTCCGCGCCTGGGCGGTGGTCGCAGCGTTCGGCGACAACCTGTTGGCGCAGGCCCAACAAGCGGCCGCACCGCTGGGTCTGCCCGTCGACCAAATCGCGCTGCTGCGCGAACTGGGTGAGTGCATCAACTACAACGCCTACGGCGAGGCACTCGAAGACCTCTACTTCCACCCCGCCGAGTTGTACCGGCGGCTGCGGCCTTACGCAGACCCGCGCGAGTTCGCCGCACGCGATCCTGCATTCGAGAGCCTGCGCGCGGGCTATCGGGAGGACCTGGCCCAAGCGGCCAGGATAGCGCCCATCGTCGATACGTCGGACCATTACCTGGTGACGCTGCCCGATACGCCGTGGGCTCGTCGCGTCCACGGGCCGCTTGCGAACCGGCTCGCCGCCGCTGAGCCGAACCGTGCTCACGCGGTGCTCGTCGGACGCGGCACGAACTATCGCGTGAGCGTGCGCGCCCCGCTGCTATCGCCCAGCGGAGCCGCGGAGCTGTGCGCCGGTTTCCCATCGGGCGGGGGCCGGCCGGAGGCGGCAGGCATCAACGATTTGCCTGTCGCACAGCTGCCCGAGTTCCAGCGCGCCTTCGAGTCGGCCTTCGCGCCCACAGCTACTCGGCCTTGATCTCGGTCCAGATCCGGTTCATCTGACGCCGCTGCTGTGGCGTCATGTCCTTGAGCATCTCCAGAGTTTTCGCGGCCTGCGCATCCGGGAAGATCGCGCTGATCTGTTTGATCTCGGGCTTGATGTACTGCTGGGCGTCGGCGTTCGGGTTGCCCGAACCGATCATGTTGGTCAGGTCGGCCGAGTTGCGCCCCTCCAGCATGAAATTGATGAACATGTAAGCTAGATCCGGCCGCGGGGCGCTCTTTGCAACGACCATGCAGTCGAGCGCCAGAACGGCACCTTCCTTGGGCAAGCTGTGGCGGATGCGAAACTTCTGGCCGGCTTTCTGCGCATCCTGGTCGGCCTGGTAGATGTCGTTCGAGTAACCGTGCACCAGCCAGATGTTGCCCGACGACAGCTCCTTGATGTAGCTCGAGGCGTTGAACGCGGCCCAGTAAGGCTTGGCCTTGACGATCACCTCCTTTGCCTGTTGCCAGTGCTTCGGGTCGCGGTCGTTCACCGAGTAGCCGAGGTACTTCAGCGCCGCGGCCATCAGTTCGCTCTGACTATCCAGGACAGTCACGCGGCCCTTGATCTTCTCCAGAATCTTGGGATCGAAGATCGTGGCCCAGGATCCGAGCGGGATGCCCAGCTCCTTGATCTTCTGCTCGTTGTACCCGATGAGCGTGATCGACATCGCATACGGCGCCGAGTACTTGTTGCCGGGGTCGAACTCCGTGTTCAGGTACTGCGGCATCACGTTCTTCAGGTTCGGCACCTTAGAGTGATCGAGCGGCT
>DATJVW010000306.1:0-15313 GCA_035501675.1 Burkholderiales bacterium | reverse complement strand
GATCCCTGGAAACCGGATGAGGCGGTAGGCTTCGGGCTGGTCTATCACATCCTCCAGAGCGGGGATTGGGTTATCCCCACCCTGGCTCATGAGCCGTTCATGGAGAAGCCGCCGCTGTTCTACATCACGGCGGCACTCTTCGCGCGCGGCTTCGGCTGGCTGTTACCGATGCACGACGCTGCGCGCTTGGCGAACGCCTTCTACCTGGGGCTCGCCTTCGTCTTTATGGGGTTGGCCGGCAAGGAGTTGTACAGCGGCGACAAGACGGAAGGAGATTGGAGCGGCTGGGTGAGCGTGCTGACGTTGCTTGGCTGCGCAGGCCTGTTGGAGCGGGCGCACCTGATGATCACCGATGTAGCGTTGCTCTCGGGTTGCGTGGTAGCCCTATACGGCTTGGCCCTGTCCCAGCGGCGGCCTGCACTGGGAGGGGTTTGGTTGGGGGTGGGCGTAGGTATCGGGTTCATGTCCAAAGGCTTGCTCATGCCCGGCGTGTTTGGCATAGCCTGCCTGATTCTTCCCATGTTTTTTGCGCAGTGGCGGACGCGCCGGTACCTGCTAACGCTGGCTGTCGCGTTCGCGGCAGCGCTGCCCTGGCTCACTGTCTGGCCTTTCGCGCTGTACCACCGTTCTCCCGAACTGTTTCACGAGTGGTTCTGGGTGAACAACTTGGCCCGCTATCTGGGGCTCAACGATCCGAGACAGTCCGGCAGGCCCGGTTATTACCTCGGAGTCCTGTCCTGGTTCGCGTTCCCCGTGTTACCAGTAGCGCTATGGGCACTATGGAAGCGTCGCGGGGAACTCCGGACTACCACCGGACTGCACTTGCCGCTCGCCGTCTTCCTCGTCGGCTTCACTGTGCTATCGGCCTCGCATCAGGAGCGCGAGGTGTATGCCTTGCCGCTGCTACCCAGTCTGGCGCTACTCGCCGTACCGGGCTTGCCGTTGCTGCGTCGGGGCGCCGCAAACGCGCTGTGGTGGTTTTCTTTGATGGTGTTCTGCTTTTTCGCGCTGACCGGCTGGTTCTACTGGGTGGCGCTGGATCTGAGTTTTCCGGCTCGTCTACACGCGCATCTGGTGCGCCTGCGCCCGGCCTATCAGCCCGACTGGCAACTTGTCAGGTTTGCGCTGGGCGCTGCTTTCACGGCGGCGTGGGTGTGGTTCATCCCAAGCCTGCCACAGAGCCCATACCGCCCTATGATCGCGTGGTCCGGGTCGGTGGCGCTGCTGTGGGGCCTGGGTGCGGTGTTTTTCATCCCTTGGGTGGACAGCGCAAACAGCTACCGGAGCATGATGCTGACCATCCGCGACGCCTTGCCGGCCCACTACCGCTGTGTCTCAAGCTACAACCTGGGCGAGTCACAGCGCGCGATGCTGCAGTACTTCGCCGGGATCGTCAGCTACCGGGAGACTGAGCCGGGTCGCAAGCGAGATTGCGATACTTTGTTGGTGCAGGGTCTGCGCAAGAGCATCTACACGCCCGATCAAAGCTGGGAGATGATCTGGCACGGTGCGCGCCCTGGTGACGACAACGAGCTATACCGGCTGTACCGGAGGAGGCCGCCGCATTGAACCGAGAGCCTCGGTGTTGTAGCAGGGGCGTTCGTGAAACATTCCTCGGTTGGTCCTTGGCGAGTATCGGCCCGCTTCGGGCTGGTTTGGGTTGCTGCGCCGCGCGATGCACGCGGGTTGCCTTGTAAGACGGGGAGCACGCCCTCACTTCGATCTATTCCGCTTCGGCAGCGGACGCACCCGACCCTTCACAGCGTGACACAGACCGGACATAAGGTAGTGAGGGACTCTCTGCAGCGCTTCCTGTTTGAAGGTGCGCCGGTGCGCGGCGAAATCGTGCACCTGGACGCCACCTGGCGTGCGGTACTCGACCGTCACGAGTACCCGGAACCTCTGCGCGCTGCAATGGGGGAGCTGATGGCAGCGGCAGCCCTCCTGTCGGCTACCCTCAAGTTCACGGGCTCGCTGATCATGCAAGTGCAGGGCAGGGGTCCCGTCAAGCTCATCGTAGTCGAATGCACCAGTGATCAGACTATGCGCGCCACCGCTCAGTGGGACGGTGAGCTGCCTGCCAGCGGGTTCCGTGACTTGGTTGGCAACGGCCGTTTTGCGATCACCATCACGCCCACCGACGCCAAACAGAGCTACCAGGGCGTGGTCGACTTAGAGGGCGCCAGCGTCGCCGCCGTGCTGGAGCACTACATGGCCACCTCGGAGCAACTGGAAACGCGTCTGTGGTTGGCGGCGGACACGCGGCAAGCCGCCGGGATGCTCTTGCAACGAGCGCCCGGGGCGGCTGCCGCGGACCCCGACGCCTGGAACCGCGCTGTCAAGCTCGGCGAGACCGTCACAGCGAGGGAGTTGCTCAAACTTCCCCCGCGTCAAGTCATACGCCGTCTGTATCACGAGGAGGACATACGCGTGTTCGAAGCGCGCGTCGTGAGTTTCCGCTGTTCCTGCTCGCGTGAGCGCGTTATCGACATGCTGCGCATGCTCGGTCGCGAGGAAGTGAGGTCGATCGTGGAGGAGCGCGGCGCAGTGGAGGTCAACTGCGAGTTCTGCAACCGACGTTACGTTTTCGACCCGGTAGACGCCGAGCAGGTGTTTGCAGCCGAGGTCGTCACCCGGGCGGGCAGCACTCGCCACTGACGCGTGCCAAGGTGGAGTAGGTCAGTGCGGGTAGAGGCGCAACGGGTCATGTGAGGATGACTATCGGTGATGATCGAACCCGGGTCGATAAGTGGTTATGGGCGGCCCGCTTCTACAAGACGCGCTCGATCGCGGCCGATGCGGTCGAAGGCGGCAAAGTGCTCGTCAACGGGGCGAGGGTTAAACCAGCCCGGGCGCTCAGGGTCGGCGACGAGCTTCAGGTCCACACGCCGAATGCCATGCTCACAGTGCACATCCGTGAACTCTCGGTGCGCCGCGGTTCGGCGACGGATGCCGCGAGGCTGTTCATCGAGACGGAAGAGAGCAAAGAACGCCGCGCGGAAGCGAAGCTGCTTGGGACCGAACCGCATCCGGATGCGCACGCCAGAGGCCGCCCCACCAAGCGCGCTCGTCGCCTGATCCACAAGGTCCGCGGCGAGCCGCTGTAACTAGACCTGCGCGGCCTGTGCTCGTCGCGAATCCGTTAAAATGGAGACTCTCCCGATGCCCCTCATTTCCCGGGTTCTCGGGGCGGCTCATCTCAGTTCCTAGGAGGCAGCACTATGAATGACGGACGCGAAGTGGTTGTGTTGAGCGGCGTACGCACCGCTATCGGAGACTACGGCGGCGCACTGAAAGACGTTCCGCCCACCGAGCTGGCCGCGAGAGTAGTGCGCGAGGCGGTAAGCCGCGCCAAGGTCGCTCCCGAGGATGTGGGTCACGTGGTCTTCGCCAATGTCATCCACACCGAGCCCAAGGACATGTACCTGTCACGCGTGGCCTGTATCAATGGCGGGCTCCCCAAGGAGACACCTGCGTTGACGCTGAACCGCCTGTGCGGCAGCGGCCTGCAAGCAATTGTGTCCGCCGCCCAGGCCATCAAGCTGGGGGACGCTGACACCGCTGTGGCCGGTGGCGCAGAGTCGATGAGCCGCGGCGCCTATGTGAACCCGAGCGCGCGCTGGGGCGCGCGCATGGGCGACCAGCAGATCATCGACATGATGGTGGGGGCGCTCACGGACCCGTTCGACACGGTGCACATGGGCATTACCGCCGAGAACGTGGCGGCGAAATGGGGTATCACACGGCAACAGCAGGACGAGATGGCTCTCGAGAGCAACCGCCGGGCCGTGAACGCGATCCAGAAGGGATACTTCAAGGATCAGGTCATGCCGATCGAGATCAAGACCCGCAAGGGCAGCGTCGTGGTAGACACCGACGAGCATCCTCGGGCCGACGCCAGCATGGAGAGCTTCGCCAAGCTCAAGACCGTGTTCAAGCTCGACGGCTCCGTGACTGCGGGTAACGCCTCGAGCATCAACGATGGGGCCGCCGCAACCGTCCTGATGGAGCGCAAGGCAGCCGAGAAGAAAGGGCTCAAACCCCTGGCGCGGCTGGTGGCTTACGCCCATGCCGGCGTAGATCCCAAATACATGGGCATCGGGCCGGTGCCGGCGGTGAGGAAGGTGATGGAGCGCGCTGGGCTCAAGGTCTCCGATATGGACGTCATCGAGTCCAACGAGGCCTTTGCCGCTCAGGCGTGCGCTGTAGCGAAAGACCTTGCCTTCGATTTGAAGAAAGTCAACCCGAACGGCGGCGCCATCGCTCTGGGTCACCCCATCGGCGCCACCGGCGCCATACTCACCGTCAAGGCCATCTACGAGTTGCACCGCGTCGGCAGCCGGTACGCGCTCGTGACAATGTGTATCGGGGGCGGGCAAGGGATCGCTGCGATCTTCGAGCGGCTATAGCTCCAGCTCCCCAGCTGCGAGAAGCGGGAACGATCCGGAACACATAATTTCTCCGTAAGTTGATCGAAGGAGGCGACACCCGATGCGCCGCCGGGGTGGGCGCCTGCTTTGCCGAGACCGCCTCCGCGGCGCGCAGTTAGGCGTCGTGACCTGGATCTGACCCCGGGCTGATTTCGACTCCAACAGCCCGTCGTGCAACGTGCGGGCGCTATTTTCACGTCGGCTGGCCCTGCTGACCCTGCTGACGGGGTAATCACGGTTAGTCCTTACTCCGCCGCAGGGCACTGGCCCAGGCCGAGGTCGTTGTGCACCACCAAAAACGAAGCAGAGAAACGCGCAAAACCAGTTGACAGGTGTCGCCGAATCAATACAATAGCGATGCTTTTGCAGTGCAGCATTTTCCGCGGCCGTCGTCGTGGAATACACCATCTCAGGAGATCAGACTTATGATGTTCACCATGCCGGAAGAAGTCGGCGCCCAAGCGAAGAACAACATCGAACAGGCGCTCAAGTTCGCAGAAACCACTGCCGAAGCGGCGGAGGAACTGTTCGAGCTGAACCTCAAGACCGCAAGGGCCGCGAGCGTTGACGCGGTCAAACAGATCAAAGCCCTGGCGGGCGCCAAGGACGTGCAAGAACTGGCGTCTCTGCAAACGTCATTTGCTCAAGCCAACGCCGAGAAGTTGCTCGGCTATGGGCGTGCCATGTACGGCTGGACCGCCGAAGCTCAGGGCGAGATGAGCAGGCTGTTGGACGCCCAAATTGCGGAGGTCAACAAGACCTTCGCTGCGGCGTTGGACAAGGCCGCAAAGTCCGCCCCAACTGGTTCGGAGTTCGCGTTCGCGGCCGTGAAGTCCGCCATGACCGCTGCTAATCAGGCCTATGATGCTTTGACCAAGGCCAGTAAGCAGGTGGCTGATATGACCGAGGCCAGCATCAGCACAGCCCCCAGCGCATCGCGCAAGAAGGCCGCCTGAGCCTTCTCGGTCACTCCTGCATCGACTGGGCCCTCGCCGATCGCGGGGGCTTTTCGTTCTTCCTGAACCGGGTCGTTTATATCCTCAGCAGGTGCTCCCGGTAGTACTTGAGCTCCTCGATCGACTCATAGATGTCGGCGAGCGCTTCATGCTTGCTTTGCTTGCTGAAGCCCGCCAGGAGTTCCGGTTTCCAGCGCCGGGCCAGTTCCTTGAGCGTGCTCACGTCGAGATTGCGGTAGTGGAAGTGAGCTTCCAGCCTGTGCATGTAGCGGGCCAGGAAGCGCCGGTCCTGGCAAACCGAGTTGCCGCACATCGGAGACGCGCTGGGCGGGACGAATTCGCTCACGAAGCGAATCATCTCGTCTTCCACCTCGGCCTCGGATAGGGTTGATGCCTTGACTTTGTCGATCAGACCAGAGCGGCCGTGAGTACCCTTGTTCCAGCTGTCCATCGCATCGAGGATGTCCTCGGCCTGATGCACCACGCGCACCGGACCCTCGGCCAGGACGTTGAGATCCTGGTCAGTGATCACCAGGGCCACCTCGATGATGCGGTCCGCCTCGGGGCGGAGGCCAGTCATCTCCATGTCGATCCAGATGAGCCGGCTTGCGTCCTGTGCCATAATTTTTTGCGCAATCGGATTTTTCGGCTCGCCATTGTGTCATAAGCCACAATTCAACGTGCTCTGGACGCCCTGGCCGGTTCACAACACTCTGTCTGGGATGAACACTTTCAGCATCGCGTTTCTGTCCGCGCTGACCGTGGCTACCGTCACGCGGCTGTGGCTGACACGCCGCCACACGCAGCATATCCAAGCGCATCGTTCCGCCGTACCCGTCGAGTTTGCCGAGCAGATCGCCCTGGAGGCACATCAGAAGGCAGCCGACTACAGCAGCGCGAAGACCCGCTTCGCGATGGTGCGTACGCTCGTGGACAGCGGGTTGCTACTGCTGCTGACCTTGGGTGGTGTACTCCAATTGCTCGACAGCTGGGCAGCAAGCTGGTTCAGTGGCGAGATCCTGCGCGGCACGGCGCTCATCGCGCTGTTCGCGGCCGCGACCTCGCTCATCGACCTCCCCTTCAGCTGGTACCGCACCTTCAGCATCGAGGCACGCTTCGGCTTCAACAAGATGACGCCGGGCATGTGGCTCGCAGACCTGGCCAAAAGCGCGGCTCTTGGCGTCGCGTTCGGGTTGCCGCTGTTGCTCGCAGTGCTGTGGCTCATGAGCAAGATGGGGTACTGGTGGTGGCTCTACGTCTGGCTCGTCTGGGTCGGGTTCAGCGTTTTCATGATGGCCATCTACCCTGCCTTTATCGCGCCGCTGTTCAACAAGTTCACACCTATGTACGAGGGCTCGCTCAAAACGCGCATCGAGAACCTGTTGGCAAAGTGCGGGTTTAGGTCGAGCGGCCTGTTCGTGATGGACGGCTCCAGGCGCAGCAGTCACGGGAATGCGTACTTCACCGGCTTCGGCAAGACCAAGCGCATCGTGTTCTTCGACACGCTGATCTCGCGCTTGAACGAAGGCGAGATCGAGGCGGTGCTGGCGCATGAACTGGGCCACTTCAAGCTGCACCACGTGATTCGGCGCATGTTCTGGACCTTCGGGGTGAGCCTGGTGTTGCTCGGCGTGCTCGGGTATCTGAAGGATGAGGCCTGGTTCTACCAGGGGCTGGGCGTGGCCCACCCGGCCACCAATGCCATGGCGTTGCTGCTATTCGTGCTGGTGGTTCCGGTGTTCGCCTTCCTACTGCAGCCCGTCGTGGCGATGTATTCCCGCAAGCATGAGTTCGAGGCCGATGCCTACGCAGCCCGCTACAGCTCCGCTCCCGAGCTCGTGAACGCGTTGGTCAAGCTGTACAAGGACAACGCCTCGACGTTGACGCCGGACCCTCTCCATTCGGCGTTCTACGACTCCCATCCGCCGGCTCGTGTGCGCATCGCCCGTCTGCAGAGTCTGGCCGCGTCCTGATCAACCCCTCGGACCACCAAGACGCCACACCGATGAACGCTGCGTTGGTTCTGTGATTGTGCGCGCTTTACGGTTCATTGCCGCGCTCGCCATAGGGATCGCGCTCGCGCAAGGATGCGGGAGCAAAGCACCAAAGGGCGTGGCCGAAGTCCCAGAATGCCGAAGCGCGGCTACCAACGTGCCAAAGTCGGGCTTCGACACCGGCATCGATTACCTGAAGCGCCAGGCCGATGCTTACTCCGATTGCATGACCGCGCATGGTTATGTGCTCGATCGAGAGCAGCTCGACGAGCAGCTCAACCACGTTGAACAGGTACAGAACGCAAATGTGATGGGGGGTGACCCCTTCTTTATTGTCGCGAAACGCAGGCAGGAGTTGCGCATGTCGCCAGCGCTCTGGCGCCCGGCTGCGCCGTCCGATTCCTGACGAGAAGTTGACAACGCGCACAGCATCTCGGCTGACGCCGCAGAGCTCGCGTGCCCTGAATCAAGCTACAACCGCGCCGGTGAGCGCCTTTACGATGTGCGCTGATGCCGAGTCGCTCCCATGAGTCGCTGAGCCTTCTTCCTCATTTCGGACGGGGCTCGCCGCGGCGTCGAGTGGCCCCAAAGAAGCCTAAAGTTTCCGGCCGTCGTGCTGATAAATCAGGTGCGGAGGAGAGTCTTCGACAACGCTCCGGCGCATCCAGCTGGAGGCTCTCGCCGATCCGCGAGGTCATGCGGATCGGGGCCGCCAAGCAACTGTCAAAGGGCAAACCCACCGAAAGGTTGGGGGCGCAAAGTCACCGGTCTAACGAGCAAGAGGCTCCATGACAGCGGGACCGCCAAGTGCAATCGGGTGGGGCGCTGCGTCCGCACTGCGGTTGATCCCGTCCGGACCGGGTCGGAGCCCAGTCGACCCTCCCCCGTATCCTCCCGCGCTACGCGACTGTTCGGCTCGGTGCCCCGCTCCCGTGGCTATCCTCATAAGCGCACGGGGCTTGCAGCGCAGGCGTCGCGCACAGGAGGTAAGGCAGTGAGCAATAGCGCCGCGTCTAACGTTATTCCGATGCGCGAGTCCGACCGTCCAGGCCCAAATCCTCAGGAGGCGCAGTTCGAGCGCCTGCTCAAGGAGTGTCAGGGTCTCGCGCTGGAGCGGCTGTCGACTTCCCTCTCCGCCATGTTGGACAAAGTCGAGGATGCGCTGTGGGGCCTCGCCGATCACACCCAAGACCGTGAACTGCGCGACCTTTACATTGCGGCAAAGGACAAGGCGCTCGGGCAGCGCAAGGAAATCGAGGAGCAGTTCCGCACCAACTACCTCGCCGAGTTTGGCAGCCGCGTCCGGCCCGACCGCAAGCAACGCGATGACTTCAGCCGCTTCGACCTGTCTTCGCTCGAGCTCGGATTGGTGAACGATGAAGACCTGGATGAGACGCTGAAGGTCAATGAGATGGCGGCTAAGCTGCGCCGTTACTGCGAGGAAGAGCTGAATGCGCTGGACCAACGCGTAGGGGTGCTGATCGGCGATGCAACCCTGCAGGGCGAGGGCAACCCGTTCAGCCCGCAGGCGATCTGTAACGCGTACAAGCAAACGTGTCGGCATCTCGAGTCGAACCTGAAGGTCCGGATGATCTTCCACAAATTGTTCGACGACCACGTGCTCGACGACGTCCGATCCATCTACAAGGACCTCAACGCGCTGCTGATCCAGCGGTCGATTCTACCCAAGATACGCTATGGCCTGCGCCGGCCCAGCGGTATCGGCGCTCGCGCAACGCCGTCGGGAGGGGCGACGCCCGCAACGGCGATGTCGGGGATAGGGGTGTCCTCTGGCGGCATGCCCGACGCCGGCTACGGCGTGGATCCTGGTGTCGGTGGCGGCGAGCAGGATTTCTTCGCCGTCCTGCAGGGACTGATGGCTATGAACGCCCAAGCCAACCGCTTAGGCGGCGCTGGCATCCCCGCTTCGGCCGTGGTCACCAGCGGCGCTCCCGGCGGCCTTGGGAGTATGACGGCCGAGGCCGGCGGTATGGTCCAGGTGCCTGGCTTCCCGCCGATCTTGGGTATCCCCGCCGCCGCGGCCAGCGCGCCCGGACTGCCCAGCAGCGGAGTCGCCGCTGGAGTCCACGCGCCGAGCGGCTTTCTGCACGGCGCCGAGCTGATCGGCTCGCTCACGCGTCTACAACAAGGCGACATGGGCGTGATTCCCGGCGCCCCGCCCACGCTCGACGCTTTCGCGCTAACGTCCGGGACCACCAACGTGGTGCGCGAGCTGAAGTCCAGCGAAATCGGCAGCAGCGTCGATCAAACCGACAGCATGACCATCGATATCGTGGCCATGCTGTTTGACCATATCTTTGACGACAAGCGCGTCCCGCAGGCGCTCAAGGCGTTGATCGGCCGGCTGCAGATCCCGGTGGTCAAGGTCGCGGTGTTGGACAAGAAATTCTTCTCCAAGAAATCACACCCCGCGCGCCGCATGGTTGACACGCTGGGCGAATTCGCACTCGGCCTGGACGAGAGCTTCGACCCAAGCTCACCCGTGTTCAAGAGGCTCGAGGATATAGTGCAGCGGCTGCTCGACGGCTTCGAGGACAACATCGAAATCTTCGAGGTCCTGCTCGAAGACCTGCTCGCTTTGGTGCGCGAGGAGAACCAGCGTGCTGAGGAGGCCGCCAAAGAAGCCGCGCGCAAGATCGCCTACATGGAACGCCTGGAGGTAGGCAAAGCGGTGGCGCAATTCGAGATCAAGAAGCGCGCCGAGATGAGCCGTATGCCGCAACTGGTCCTCAAGTTTCTCGCCGACGAGTGGGTCAAACTGCTGCTGTTGACGCATGCGCGGCACGGCAAGGACAGCGATCCCTGGAAGAGCGCGGTGGAAACCATGGATCTACTGATCTGGAGCGTCAACCACAAACAGTCGACGGAAGAGCGCCGCAAGCTCGCCGCCATGCTGCCGGGTTTGCTCAAGCGAATGCAGACGGGCCTGCAGGCCGTTGGGACCCAACCCGACCGGCGTAGGCAATTCTTCACCAAGCTCATGCGATTGCACACCAAAGTCATCAGCGGCGCTGCGAACAGGTCGGCCGCGCAACCGACCCCGGTGCCGACGCTCACCGAGCCTATGGCGGCTGGCAGCCCAGCGGACGGGGCGGTCGACAGCACCGGAACGCCAGACGCCGCTACCAAGTCGGATCACGCCAGCTCGACCCAGGGCGGGGCCGCCACGCACAGCATATCCGCATCGCCGATCGCGGCAATGTCGGCTGACGCCGCAGCCAAGGAAACGCGGACGCCCGGTCCCGAGATCGACGAGGACGCTGAGCCGGCGATGACAGCACCAGAGTTTTCGAACGTCACGATCAGGAACCCATTTGGCGAAGGCGAGATCGAGGTCGAGGAAATCAGCCTACCCGATCTGCCTGGATTCCCCGAGCTCTCCACAGAAGCGCGCGGCGGCACGGCCGGCGCCAAGCCGGACACGGACCAATACAGCCAGTCGGTCACCAACCTCAAGGCGGGTGATTGGCTCGAATTCCGCGACGATGACCGCCGAACCCAAGCCAAGCTGTCCTACATCAGCCCGCTCAAGGGCACCTACCTGTTCGTCAACCGTCAGGGTGTGAAGGTCGGAGAATATTCTCTGTATCAGTTGGCGCGCGATTTCCGAACCGGACGGGCGGTCGCGCTGGAAGCGGTGCCGTTGTTCGACCGCGCGATGAGCAGACTAGTGGGTGTGCTGAAGAAGAGCGCCAAGTAGCAGTCGGGCGACGCGCCACCGCATTGTGTCAAGCGCACGGTAGCGCGGGGAGAGATAAGAGGCCGGCGCGGTCAGCGGGCCAAGATCAAACCAACTCGCTCCCGACTCGGAAGTCCGTGACCGATTCCGTAGAATAACGCGGGTGCCCCAGGCATCCCCGCCCCCCAACCCTGCGCTCCCGCGGCTATTCCATGGCCAAGTCGTGGCAACCCACGGCCGGCACTACCTGGTCGAGGTCCCCGGCGGCGAGCTGCTCACATGTTTCCCCCGCGGAAAGCGCAGCCTCCTGGCCTGCGGTGATTTCGTCCAGGTGGCGTGCGCCGCGAGGGGCCAAGGAGTAATCGAAGCAGTCGACCCGCGGCGCGTCCTACTCTATCGCTCCGACCAGTACCGGCAAAAGCTGATAGCCGCCAACGTCACGCAGATGGTGATCGTGTTGGCCGTCGTGCCATCCTTTTACGAGGAGCTTCTCAACCGCTGCCTCGCGGCGGCAGTGCATCAAGGCATCCACCCGCTGATCGTGCTGAACAAGTTCGACCTGGCGCTGCAGAGCGAGCCAGCGCTCGAGTCGCTGGCGTTGTATGAGCAGCTCGGGTACACCGTGCTGCCTCTGGTGGCCAAGCGCGAGGTGGCCCCGCTGCGAGCCCACCTCCAGGGCCACTTGACCGTGCTGGTGGGGCAGTCGGGCATGGGCAAATCCACCATCGTCAACGCCTTGGTCCCCAGCGCCCGGGCCGTCATTGGCGACATCTCCGTAGCGCTGGATTCGGGACGCCATACCACTACGCATACCCGCCTGTACCGTCTCGATGACACGAGTAGCTTGATCGATTCGCCGGGCATGCAGGAGTTCGGGCTACGGCATCTGACCGCGCGCCAGCTGTCCGATGCGTTCGTGGACTTCCGTCCGTACCTCGGTCAGTGTCGATTCAACGACTGCCAGCACGTGGGCGAGCCCGGCTGCGCCGTTCAGGCAGCTCAAGCCTCGGGTCGAGTAAGCTCTCGCCGGCTCGATGCCTACCGCCGGATCGCCGCCGATCTCAAAGCGGCCCAGATTAAGCCCCGACCCAGCGGGCGAGCGTGACGAGCAGCAGCACGATCAGCCAGATGACCAGCGTGCGCCAGATGAGACCCAGGGCGCTCTGCATGTAATTGGCATCAGGGTCTTCACCGGTTCCCAGCTGAGGCCGATAATCGACACCGCCTTGCTTGGGAAGGGGCCCTCCGAGCTTCACGCCGAGGGCGCCTGCTCCGCTCGCCAGGATCACTCCGGTCTGTGGATCGAGCCACGCCTGCGACTGGCCCCGCCAGCACTGCAAAGCATCCTCGAAGTCGCCGGCTATGGCGAAGGCAATCGCAGTCAGCCGCACGGGTACCCAGTCCAGCACTTCGAACACGCGGGACGAGAAGTAACCGAAGGCGCGGAACTCTTCGTCCGTGCGGCGCCCCCACTCGTCGGCCAGGATGGCAGACAGCTTGTACAATACCGCGCCGGTCGGTCCGGGCAGCACCACGAACCAAGCGATAAGTCCCAGCAAGTCGCGGTGCCCGCGGATGAACACGGTCTCGATCGCCGCGCGCGCGATGTCGCTCTCGCTCCATTGAGTCGCTGGTTCGCCACGCCAGCGGGCGACCTGTTCCCGCGCCTTCTCCAATTCCCCCGCCCGCAGTGCATCGGTGATGGCAGAGTAATCTCGCGTTGTCGCTTTGAAGTCGATGCAAGCATAGAGCACGGCGACGGCCCAGGCCCATCCCAACAGCGGATTCAAGGCTGTAAGAAGGTAGTGAACCAAGAGCACGAGGATCAGCCATGGGAGGACCCCGACAGCCCAGCCGACAGTGCCGTGGACCGACTGCCCGGCGTTGAGGTCACGCGACAGCCGACTAGCGTAGCGTGAGAACGACAGCTCGAAGACGCTGGGGTGGTACAGCGGCCGCAATTGCTCCAGAAACAACGCCGCCACAACGCACAGAAAGGACATCGCTGCAGTCGCGAATGGAAACGGCGCAGTGCGCCGGTGCGCAGCAGCCGCGGTTCGTATTCTAATACGCTGTAGGTGCCGGGCGGCGCTCCTTCGGGCATGGATGCTGGCCTGCCAGGGCGACGCACGCCAAGGCGTCGGTCACAAGCAGGACCACCTCGCACCCCGCCCCGCGGGACCGCAGGAAATGACCGGCCTGCTACCCACACGAGAAGGGCAGATTGCGCGCAGCGTGGGTCTCTGCAGCGATCGTGTCCACTACCGCGTCGAGTCCCTCGCCGCTCTTACAGTTGGTCAACAACACGGGCCGACCCGTGCGGATCTCGCTCGCTTCGCGGACCATGCGCTCCAGATCCACCCCCACGTAGGGCGCGAGGTCGACTTTGTTGATCACCAGCAAGTTGCATTGGAGCACCCCAAGCCCTTTTTTGCGCGGGATGTCATCGCCGCCGGCTACGTCGATGACGAAGAGCCAGTAGTCGACCAAGGCGAGAGAAAAAGTGGCCGCGAGGCTGTCGCCTCCGCTTTCGATCAGGATCAAATCGAGCGCCCCGAACCGCGTTTCCAGCGCGCGCACCGCGCGCATGTTCGGCCCGGGATCCTGGTCGATGGCGACGTGCGGGCTCGGTCCCGTCTCTACGGCCATCACGCGCGCGGGGTCGATGAGCCCGCTGCGCCTCACGCGCTCAGCGTCTTCCTGGGTCGCCAGTTCGTTTGTGATGACCGCGAGGCTGGTTCCACGCCGGATGAGGCGCGGGATGATTTGCTCCAGCAGTGCGGTCTTGCCCGAGCCAACCGGGCCCCCGATGCCAACACGTGCCGCGCACGAACGCTCCCGCGCGCGTGGGCGCAGGCCCGGGGCGGCCGCATGCGCCGAACGCGTAACCGCACTTGTCATGGTCGTGGGCCGATCTGCGCAAGCCGTCTGCTCGCTGAAACGGAATGACCCTGTCCTTGTCGTAGCGGTCAGCAGGCGGGATCGCAACCATGCGCAACGCAAGATCGAGACCCGACGTTGCGGGCCTATGGCAAAGGCATCAGAGCCGTTCGTGAGAGCACGCACAACGAA
This sequence comes from Burkholderiales bacterium, assembly GCA_035501675.1. Lineage (GTDB taxonomy): Bacteria > Pseudomonadota > Gammaproteobacteria > Burkholderiales > SHXO01 > SHXO01. Next base: position 1,161 of record DATJVW010000306.1, on the reverse strand, counting down.
TTGACGAACACGGGTTTTTGCCGTTTTCGCCGCTTCGGTCCCGCCCGAAAGACGAGCGAACCCCGGCGCGTCCCGCTGCTCGTGGTGCCCCGTCTTAGTGCGCAACGCCCGTGACCGGCCCCAAGTTGGAACGCCTCCACACGAACGGAACGGCGCGTATCACTGGGGTCAACTGCAGGGTCCGCTCCTGATACGAGCCGGGAATTAAGCTGTACGGCAAAACGTCGTGATCCGGCTTCGCAACACCAAACACTGGATCCGGCCGCTGCCGAGTCCTGCGGGTAATGCCCTTTCCCTGGAACCCAAGCAGGAGGGTAGGCGCCACGCTTAGGCTAGCTGTCGTTGTCGCGGTAAGAGAGGTTTTTCGCCCGCCTGCTGGCGGATCAGTTCGATGGCCTCGCGCAGGGTTTGCTCGGGTAGCCCGTTGAGCGTCTCGGCGAGGGTGTCGGCCGCTTGACAGGTCGATTCGGGCAGAACCTGGCTGTCGAGCTTGGCGACGAAGACCGCCGCAGCGCCGGCCGTACGCAGCAGAGTCAGGCGTTCGTACCGGAGCGACTCCAGCTTGGCGCGCAGCAGTGCGACTTCCTGCTCGTGTTTAGCGTCTGGCACACCGGCCCCCCAGCTGCCCCGAGCCCTGTAGGCGCCATTATGCATGGCGCATGAGCGGGGTGCGCGGCCGGAAACTCGCCTTCGCGCAACCTATGCGCTGCGTTTCCCTCGCTCTTGCCAGGCGCCTCCTGCCAAGCAGTGCTGGCAGCGTCGGCAGATTCCCGGGACGCTCATTGCTCCTCGGCTCCACCGAGCGTTTCACCGAGCTGCTCGCGCACCAGCTCGATCGCGTCTCTCAGAGTTTCCTCGGGCAGCTTATTGATGGTCGTCGCCAGGATATCGGCGGCTTCATACGCGGACTCGGGGAGGGTTTGGCTGTCCAGCTTGGCGACGAACATCGCCGCCGCGCCCGTCGAGCGGAGGAGATTCTCTCGCTCCACCATAAGCAGCTCGATCTCCGCGCGTAGCATTGCGAGCTCCTGCTCGCGCTGGAAGTCGGACTGCCTCCTGCCGCCCTGGGTGGCGCGTCTCTCGCTGTCGGTCATTCTGCCTCCCCGTCTCGTGTCACAGGAACGCGTCGGCTCTAGGACACCCGGCTGCGCGCTCGCCATT
>DATJVW010000305.1:0-3424 GCA_035501675.1 Burkholderiales bacterium | reverse complement strand
CGCGCAGGTATCCACGTTGTTGTTGCCGAACGCGGCCCGCACCAGTTTCTGCACGAGGTAGGTCTCCTCGTTGGTGCAACGCGAAGAGGTGATGCCGCCCACCGCGCCGCGACCGTACTTGGCTTGAATGCGCCTCAACTCCGCGGCCGCATAGGAGATCGCCTCGTCCCACGACACCTCGCGCCAGGGATCCGTGATCTTCTTCCGGATCATCGGCGTGCGGATCCGATCGGGATGGGTGGTGTAGCCCCAGGCGAAGCGCCCCTTCACGCACGAGTGGCCGTGGTTGGCGCGACCGTCCTTGTTGGGGACCATGCGCACGACTTGCGCGCCCTTCATCTCCGCCTTGAACGAACAGCCCACGCCGCAGTAGGCGCACGTGGTGATCTCGCTGTGGTCGGGCTGGCCGTCGTCGATGATGGACTTCTCCATCAGCGTGGAGGTGGGGCAGGCCTGAACGCACGCGCCGCAGGACACGCACTCGGAGGCGAGGAAGTCGGTCGGGCCCGCCGCGATCACGGATGCGAAGCCGCGGCCGTCCACCGTCAAGGCGAAGGTGCCTTGCACTTCCTCGCAGGCGCGCACGCAGCGCGAGCACACGATGCACTTGGTGGGGTCGAAGGTGAAGTACGGGTTGGAGATGTCCTTCTCGGCACGCAGATGGTTGGCGCCGTCATAGCCGTAGCGCACCTCGCGCAGCCCCACTACCCCGGCCATCTCCTGCAGCTCGCAGTTGCCGTTGGCTGGGCAGGTGAGACAGTCCAGCGGATGGTCGGAGATGTACAGCTCCATCACGCCGCGGCGCAAGTCCGCCAGCTTGCGCGTCTGCGTGCGCACTTTCATGCCGGGCTCGACCACGGTGGTGCAGGAGGCGGGGTAGCCCTTGCGGCCCTCGATCTCCACCAGGCACAGCCGGCATGAGCCAAAGGCCTCGAGCATGTCGGTCGCGCACAGCTTGGGCACGCGCACGCCGGCTTCGGTGGCGGCCCGCATCACCGAGGTTCCCGCGGGTACCGTGACGGCGACGCCGTCGATCTCGAGAGTGACCTGCTTGTCCGACACGCGTCGCGGCGTGCCGGGGTCGATTAGTTTCACGGAATACATGTCAACCTCCGAGCCATCGATTTCACCACAGAGGCACACAGACACGGAGAAGCGCCGGACGTTTTCGAACCGAGCCAGTCAAAGCCGCTTGCCGATGACGATTCACGCTGTTGCCTCAAGATGCTCTGTGCCTCTGTGTCTGAGTGGTTCATTGATCCAGTCGTTCATGCCGCGCGCGCCTTGGGCGCGGAGGGCAGCCCGAAATCCTCCGGGAAATGGTTCAGCGCGCTCAAGACCGGGAACGGCGCCATGCCGCCCAGCGCGCACAGCGAGCCGTGCAACATGGTATCGCACAGGTCGCGCAGCAGTTCGACGTTGGCCTCGCGCCGCTCGCCCTGCCGGACGCGGTCGATGACCTCGACGCCGCGGGTCGAGCCGATGCGGCAGGGCGTGCACTTGCCGCAGGACTCGATGGCGCAGAACTCCATGGCGTAACGCGCCATGTGCGCCATATCCACAGTGTCGTCGAACACCACTACGCCGCCGTGCCCAACCATGCCGCCTATCGCTGCAAACGCTTCGTAGTCGAGCGGCGTGTCGAACTGCGACTCGGGCAAATACGCGCCCAGCGGTCCGCCGACCTGTACTGCGCGAATCGGGCGTCCGGAGGCCGAGCCTCCGCCGTAGTCGTAGAGCAATTCGCGCAGGGTGATCCCGAACGCCTTTTCCACCAGACCGCCGCGCTTGATGTTCCCGGCGAGCTGGAATGGCAGCGTGCCGCGCGAGCGCCCCATGCCGAAATCCGCGTAGTACTGAGCGCCCTTGTCCAGGATGACGGGCACGGAGGCGAAGGTGACCACGTTGTTGATCACCGTGGGCTTGCCGAACAAACCCTCGATCGCCGGCAGCGGAGGCTTGAAGCGCACCATGCCGCGCTTGCCTTCCAGGCTCTCCAGCATGGCGGTTTCCTCACCGCAGATGTACGAGCCCGCGCCGCGCCGCAACTCCAGCTGAAAGCTGCGACCGCTGCCCAGGATATCTTCGCCCAGGTAGCCGGCTTGCCGCGCAGCCACGATGGCAGCCTCGAACGTGCGCTCGGCGTCCGGGTACTCCGAGCGCAGGTAGACATAGCCTTGGGTGGCGCCCACGGCCAGCGCGCTGATGGTCATGCCCTCGATCAGCACGAACGGATCGCCCTCCATGATCATGCGGTCGGAGAAGGTACCCGAGTCGCCCTCGTCGGCGTTGCACACCACGTATTTGACCTTGCCCGCCGCGTTTAGCACCGTGCGCCACTTGATCCCGGCCGGGAAGGCCGCGCCGCCGCGCCCGCGCAGCCCCGACTGGACGACGGCTTCGACGATCTGCGCGCCGTCGAGTCCGAGTGCGTTGCGCAGACCCCGCCAGCCTCCATGCGTTGCGTAGTCGTCGGTGCTAACGGGATCCGTGAGGCCGACTCGCGCGAAAGTGAGCCGTTCCTGCTTCTTGAGATACGGGATCTCTTCAGTGGGTCCGAGCAGCGTTGCGTGGACGCCCGCGCGCAAGAAGTCAGCCTGGAACAGGCCGGGAACGTCCTCGGGTGACACCGGGCCGTAAGCGATTCTTCCGGCGGGCGTGACGATCTCCACCAGCGGTTCGAGCCAGAGCAGACCGCGCGAGCCGTTGCGTACCAAGCGGACCTCATCCCCACGTGCAGCGGCCGCGCGCGCGATCGCCTGCGCCACTTCCTCCGCGCCGACGGAAAGGGCGGCGGCGTCGCGCGGCACGTAGACGGTGACGGTCACACCGCGTCCAGCGCTTCGACCAGGCGGTCGAAGCGTTCCGGCGTGACGCGCCCGTACAGCCGTCCGTCGATCATCATCGCCGGCGAGCAGGCGCAATCACCCAGACAATACACCGGTTCCAGCGTGATTCCACCGGCGCTGGTGCGATGCAATGGGGTCCCCAGACGAGCCTGCGCATGCTGCGCAAGCGCTTCGCCGCCCATCGACTGGCAGGCTTCGGCACGGCACAGCTTCACCACGTGCCGCCCGGGCGGCGAGGTGCGAAAGTCGTGATAGAACGTGATGACGCCGTGCACCTCGGCGCGCGAGATGTTGAGGGCTTCGGCGATCCGCGGGAGGGTCTCGGGTGGAACGAAACCCAATCGCTCTTGGATCGCGTGCAGAAGAGGCATCAGCCCGCCCGGCCGCGCTGCATGGCGCGCGATCGCGTCTTCGACCGCTGCGCTGTGCAGATGGCCTGAATCGGAAGCCCCGCCCATCTTTTCTCCCTTCACCGGTTCTCCTCCTGAGTCCCCAGATCGCCCAAATATGCACTTGAGTGCATAAGTATACTGGCAAGCCCGCACAGTTTCGTGTAAAGCTAGCAACATCGATAC